>NZ_JAWOTA010000005.1:0-218232 GCF_033338635.1 Vibrio sp. Vb1755
ACCTTGGAATACAACACAGGCTCCGGTTGGGTTGCAGTGCCAAACGATGGCGTAGTAACGGTGCCAGCAGGGCAAACTGAGTTTGATGTGCGTATTGCTTCCATTGATGACGCGGTGTACGAAGGCCCAGAAGATTTCAGCGTGACGGTGACTGGCATTGGGGCGGTGCAAGGTAGCGATACCGGTACGGCAACGATAGTGGATGACGGCACGGGTCCAGGACCTGATCCGGATGATGACCGTCCAAGCGTGACTATTACCGATGCTGGCACCATTAATGAGGGTGATACGGCGAACTTCAAAGTAACGCTATCGAACGCGTCTGAAGCGGAAACGCAAGTAGAGTTGGGTCTTAATCTCGGCGATACCGAAGTCGGTGACTTAGGCACCTTAGAATACAACACAGGCTCCGGTTGGGTTGCAGTGCCAAACGATGGCGTAGTAACGGTGCCAGCGGGGCAAACTGAGTTTGATGTGCGTATTGCTTCCATTGATGACGCGGTGTACGAAGGCCCAGAAGATTTCAGCGTGACGGTGACTGGCATTGGGGCGGTGCAAGGTAGCGATACCGGTACGGCAACGATAGTGGATGACGGCACGGGTCCAGGACCTGATCCGGATGATGACCGTCCAAGCGTGACTATTACCGATGCTGGCACCATTAATGAGGGTGATACGGCGAACTTCAAAGTAACGCTATCGAACGCGTCTGAAGCGGAAACGCAGTTGGAACTGGGTCTTAATCTTGGTGATACGGAAGCCGGTGACTTAGGCACCTTAGAATACAACACGGGAAGTGGTTGGGTTGCAGTGCCAAACGATGGAGTAGTAACGGTGCCAGCGGGGCAAACCGAGTTTGATGTGCGCATTGCTTCCATTGATGACGCGGTGTACGAAGGCCCTGAAGATTTCAGTGTGACGGTGACTGGCATTGGCGCAGTGCAAGGCAGCGATACGGGGACGGCAACGATAGTGGATGACGGTACGGGTCCAGGACCTGATCCGGATGATGACCGCCCGAATGTGACTATTTCAGACGCTGGCACCATCAATGAGGGTGAGACAGCGAATTTCAAAGTGACGTTGTCGAACGCCTCCGAGTCTACAGTTCAAGTCGAGCTTGGCCTCAACTTAGGTGACACCGAAACCGGTGACTTAGGCACCTTAGAATACAACACCGGAAGCGGTTGGGTGACAGTGCCAAACGATGGCGTAGTAACGGTGCCAGCAGGGCAAACTGAGTTTGATGTGCGCATCGCTTCTATTGATGACGCTGTTTATGAAGGCCCAGAAGATTTCAGTGTGACGGTGACTGGCATTGGCGCAGTGCAAGGTAGCGATACGGGGACAGCAACGATCGTGGACGATGGCACGGGTCCAGGCCCTGATCCGGATGATGACCGCCCGAATGTGACTATTTCAGATGCTGGCACCATCAATGAGGGTGAGACAGCGAACTTCAAAGTGACGCTGTCGAACGCCTCTGAGTCCACTGTTCAAGTCGAGCTAGGCCTGAACTTAGGTGACACAGAAGTTGGAGACTTAGGCACCTTAGAATACAACACAGGCTCCGGTTGGGTGACAGTGCCAAACGATGGCGTGGTGACGGTGCCGGCAGGGCAAACTGAGTTTGATGTGCGCATCGCTGCCATTGATGATGCTGTTTATGAAGGCCCTGAAGATTTCAGTGTGACGGTGACTGGCATTGGCGCAGTGCAAGGTAGCGATACGGGTACGGCGACGATAGTGGATGACGGCAGTGGTCCGGGCCCTGATCCGGATGATGACCGCCCGAATGTGACTATTACCGACGCTGGCACCATCAATGAGGGTGAGACAGCCAACTTCAAAGTGACGTTGTCGAACGCCTCCGAGTCCACTGTTCAAGTCGAGCTAGGCCTGAACTTAGGTGACACCGAAGTTGGAGACTTAGGCACCTTAGAATACAACACAGGCTCCGGTTGGGTGACAGTGCCAAACGATGGCGTGGTGACGGTGCCGGCAGGGCAAACTGAGTTTGATGTGCGCATCGCTGCCATTGATGACGCGGTGTACGAAGGCCCAGAAGATTTCAGTGTGACAGTGACTGGCATTGGCGCAGTGCAAGGCAGCGATACCGGTACGGCAACGATTATTGATAATGATGCTCCTCCTTCTATTTCAAATGTTGTGAATGCAGTTGTTTCGGAAGAAGGTTTAGCTAATGGCATCCCTGATAATACAGGATCACCTTCAGACACCACTAACTCCGCAAGTTTCTCAGGAACATTCACAGTTGCCGATCCAGACACGGCGAATGTTTCAGTGGTATTGGCAGGCCCTAACAACCTAACATCAGGAGGGGAGCCTATATCGTGGACGTGGGACAACAGTACTCAAACGCTGACTGCGAAAACTGCTCACCTGAGCGTTGTTGCTACTGTTATGCTGAGCGAGCCTTCAGCTTCAGGTCAAGGCTCTTGGGACTATACTATTACTCTGTTTGAGCCACTTGATCATCCTGTTAATGATGTGGAAGACATCATCAACTTTGATTTACAGATTTCTGTAAGTGATGGACAAACAACAACATCTCAAAGCTTAAATGTGGCCGTTGAAGATGATTGCCCATACGTGCCTGTTGTTGTTCAACCCGTCGATGTGTCGCTTACTGGTGCACCTAACGTTCTGACAGGGCGCATAGATTTTGCAGGAAGTGAGGCAGACGCAACCAGTCGAACATTTGGGGACGTTGTTGTGACTGCAAACGGTTTTGTGTCTGACGAATCTGTGATGCTGGGAACAGCTGAAATCAATCAATCATCAGAAGGGATTGGCGTTAAAAGTTCTGGTAACAACGGCTTCCAATTAGAAAACGAAGTCGATTATCGATTCGCGGGTAATGAGGGTGTATCAGAGCAGTTAATCATAGACTTAGGCAATAAAGTTGCTTACGGAGCAGAAATAGAATTTGAGAAAATGTTTGGTGGTGAACTTGAGAAAGGAATCGCATCTTTTTATAGAGATGGTGTATTAATTGCTCAGCAATCGTTCAGCTCTGACGCAAGCAGTGGTGATTACGCGGCAAATTTCAATGTTCAACAGGGAGGCTTTGATAAAATCATCCTCGAGGCGACCAGTAATGGCAATGGCCCGGATACTGAAGACAACAGTGACTTTACCGTTAAATCAATAACCTTTACAGGTGCGTACTCTGGCGTGCCAATTGCTAGTGCGGATGGGAACCTCGGTGCTGTATATGGAGCTGATGGCCCTGGTTCTATAGTCTTAAATGGAGGTGAGGCTGGTTTAGAGACTCTAGATGGTAAAGACGTGTTGATATACGTTGATCCACAAAACTCTAATAGACTGATTGCAGAGGCTGATGGAGAGCTTGCATTCGAAGTTCAACTTACACCTAGCACTGGAAAATGGGAGTTCTTCCAATACTTACCTTTGACCTCACCTTATGGCGATGGGGATATCGATTTTAACTACACGATTACTGATAATGATGGAGACAGTAAAACGGGGTACTTTTCTGTCAACCCTTACGCCCCACCAATCGTAGAAGGTGTAACTCTAAACGTTTCTGAGGAAGGCTTAAGCAACGCCATTGCTGATGACTCTGCTCTAAACGGCTTTGATGACACAACTGACTCGAGTACTGATGTAGAACAATTGACGCTGGGTCAAACCGTTGATTCTGTTACGCTCAGTGAACCATCTACAGCTCTTACTAGTAACGGTATCTCTGTAACGTGGACGTTATCAAATAACGACCAAATGCTTATCGGTTCAGCGAACGGTGAAGAGGTTATCAAAATATCAGTCAATGATACTGGAGTGGTATCTACGGAGCTTCTTGGTCCGATTGATCACTCCAACCCATCTGGAGAAGACACCTTAAATATTGAGGTGCCTGTGCTTGTCTCGAATGCTCGTGGTCTTACTAACTCCACAACGGTCAACGTTATTGTGGAAGATGACTCACCAGATTCTGCATCTATTATTCACGATGTAGTTGCAGAAACTAAAGAAAGTGCCAACGTTCAGCTCATAATGGATGTCTCGGGTTCTATGCGAACGGATAATCGCTTGCAGATAATGAAAGATTCGGCAACTCAGTTATTGAATCAATATGAGTCTATCGGTCAAACGCGAGTTCAAATTATTACTTATAGCAGTACAGCATCCACTTACGCTATAGGTGCTGCGACGTGGCTGACGGTCGAGGAGGCCAAAGCGTATATTGAGACGCTAACTGCGGGTGGCGCGACTAACTATAACAACGCGCTAAATGAAGCAAAACAGTCATGGGATGATGTAGGTAAGTTAACCAGTGCGTCGAATGTTAGTTACTTCTTGTCAGATGGTCAGCCAAACCCTGCGTCATCATTTATAAACGACGCTCGCGAGCAGAGTTGGATTGATCACCTAACCGATCCTGATAATCAGATAACAGCCCTAGCGTATGGTATGGGCGTTAATCTTATGCCGGAGCAATTAGATCGCGTAGCATATGATGGCTTTTTGAATCAAGACCTTGATGGTGTTGTGGTTCCTGACGTAACTCAATTACCTCCGGTTATGTTGCAGTCAGTGATTCAACCTGTTGGGGGGAACTTGATGTATACCACTTCTCCAGATACAGGTATTGGTGCAGATGGTGGTTATATTAGCGAAATAGAACATGACGGTGTCACTTATTCGTTTGATGGTTCAGACCTAATAGTAACTGACAATAACGATGGTATTTCGCATGCATTTGACGACACAACGATGCAGCTTACTATCTATATCGACAGCAAACATACTCTGGAAATCGACTTAAACGATGGTGCGTATGCATTTTATGGTGCGGTGGGTGATGCAGTTGAAACGTTAGACTTCGATTATGTATTGACGGATAACGATGGTGATCAAAGTGAGAACACCCTGCAATTCGTTATTGATGAAAACGGAGGAGTAAATGCTTCAAGTAATGGCTCTGCAAATATTATTGAAGCTGAAGTGGACGTAAGTCATGACATCTTGATCGGTAATGATAACGAGGCAGATGTCTTTAAATGGGTCAACGACTCCTTGGATACAGGAACAGATCTAATTAGAGGTTTTGAGAGAGATTTGGACACCTTAGATCTGAGTGAAGTCGTTGAAGATGCAGGGCACAATACGATAGAAGAACTTCTCAATAGTATTGACTTGAACATTGATGGCGATGACTTATCTCTAGAAATAACCCATAACGATGGAAACTCAATTCAAACTATCGTAATAGAAAACGGGGCGACAGAGTTTAGTGATTTAATCGTGGGAAATGCGGACTTTGAGAGAGATGTGTTATCCGCACTGACTAAGGTTAACTTAGAGCCATAATGAAAAAGGGCCAGTAGGCCCTTTTCTTCTGCTTTGTCTTACTTATTCGTAGCCTAAAGCACTTTACATGCAAAACCTTTTAAGTAGAAACCTTCTGGATATGCTGTATCGGTTGGGTGGTCAGCGGCTTGTTCAAAACGCTCCACAAACTTTACTTGGCGGTTAGCGTCTACGGCTGCATCAGCGATGATTTTCTGGAACAGAACTTGATCCATCAAGCCAGAGCACGAGTAGGTCAGTAGCGTGCCGCCCGGTTTTAGAATTTGCATTGCAAGCATGTTGATGTCTTTGTAACCACGACATGCGCCGTTTAGTTGTGCTTTGCTCTCTGCGAACTTCGGTGGGTCCATAATAACCACATCGAACTGAGTTCCTTGATCACGATACTCACGAAGTAGCTTAAACACGTCTGCATTTAGGAACACGGCACGCTTCTTCGAAATATCAAACTCGTTTAGCTCTGCGTTGAATTTTGCGGTATCTAAAGCAGGTTGCGACACGTCAGCGTTAATCACACGCTTTGCATCACCTTTTAGAGCGTAAAGTCCGAAGCCACCTGTGTAAGAGAAGCAGTTAAGAACTTCTTTGCCTTTCATATATTTCATCGCTTGCTGGCGACTATCACGTTGATCTAGGTAGAAACCTGTTTTGTGTCCGCCAACGATATCTACACTAATCTTTACGCCATTTTCTTCGATGACGACCGATTTAGGTGGCTCTTCGCCGTGCAAAACGCCCGTGCTCTCTTTTAAACCTTCTTTTTTACGAACGGCCACGTCAGAGCGCTCGTACACATTACAATCAGGGAAGCACTCAACCAGAGCGTCAACAATAGCCTGCTTATTGTGTTCTGCGCCAGCACTGAGAAGTTGGCACACAAAGAAATTTTGGTAACGGTCGATCGTAACGCCAGGTAAGCCGTCAGACTCTGCTGCGATAAGGCGATAACCCGTAAGGCCATCACGTTTGATAATGTCGTCACGAAGAAGTTGTGCGTCTTTAAGTCGTTTAACGAAAAACGCGGTGTCGATTTCTTCTTTATCAAAACTCCAAATACGAGCACGAATTTGTGAAGCTGGCGAATATGCCGCCTTAGCTAGCCATTTACCGTCGTGAGTGAATACATCAACCGTTTCGCCAAGAGCAGGTTCGCCCTCAACTTTGTTGATGCCTCGAGAGAAGATCCAAGGGTGCTTGCGCTTGACCGATTTCTCACGACCTTTAACCAAATAGATAGCAGCTGTCATTTCATTAGCTCTTGTTGAATTTTGAAAGGGGCGTATTGTCCGGGATGTAAATGGTAAAAGCAATATCCCTCGGCAATCCAGTACATTGTAGTGACTTTTAAATACAAAAAAGGTCATAAAGTGACCCTTTTATTGAATTTGCTGTAATAGATTCCGTTGCTATGCTTTAAGTCCAGTAAGTAGTGCTTCCATTGTGTCGCTTTGCTTACGCAGTTGATCAACGTTTTGTGAAGTCGTGCTTATCATATTGCACACGTTATCTGCTTGAACTCGAATTTCTTCAACGCTTGAGGCGATATTGTCCGCGACTACACCTTGCTCTTCAGCTGCTGTTGCAATTTGAATGCTACTGTCGGAGATAGTTTGATTTTTATCTGCCAAAGAGCCGATTTCGTGATTCACTTCCGTCATGAGGTTTTGTCCCTCATTTGCATTATTAACTGTCACTTCCATCAGCTTAGTAAGCGACTGGCTGTTACGCTGTAACGATTCAATCATCGTTTGGATTTCAACTGTCGCTTGCTGAGTGCGCCCCGCAAGAGCGCGAACCTCATCCGCAACGACCGCAAATCCACGACCTTGTTCTCCAGCACGTGCTGCTTCAATGGCTGCGTTCAATGCAAGTAGGTTAGTTTGCTCGGAAATCCCATTAATGGTTGTCACTACTTCATCAATTTGTGCTGCATTGGCATCTAACTCGGCAACGGCTTGAGACGCAGATTGAATCTCATTAGAAAGGTTCGAAATCGAGTGAAGCGTATTCTCAACTTTCACTTGTCCAGACTGAGCCACGTTACGTGCATCATCGGTTTGCGTGCTTGAATCGTGAGCTAGTGTCGCGACTTCTCGAATCGTTGATGCCATCTGTTCAGTTGCACTCGCAAGAGAGTTGAGGTGTTCCTGCTGAGTCGCTGAAATATCTGAACTGTGATGAATCGATTGATTCAGATCTGAGCTAATTTGTTGCATTAAAGCCACAGACTCTTGAATCGACAGCACCATTTGTTGCTCTCGTTCTGCAACTTTGTCTATCGTAATAGCAATTTCACTAAACTCGTCGCGAACAGGGAAGAAGTTCATTCTCGCAGTTAGGTCGCCACCAGCAAGAGTGTTTAATGCTTTGTTCATCGTGAACATCGCGCCGCCAATAAACGTCATGATGTAGTAAACGCCAAGAGCGAGAATAAACAAGCTCACACAGATGATGCTCACTTGAGTCGTTGATAGGGCAGTCCATAAAGAAAGTTCATGGTTCGCAACCAAACTGTACGCACCATTTAAAACAGACACGGATTGCGGACCAGAGCCAATAGAAACGGTTTCTGAACCCGCAATGAGGCTTGCTACTTGAGATTGAGAAAGATTGCCTGCCTCTATCAGACCTTTCATAAGCATGAGCTCTTCTTGGTACATACTTGAGATCAGTGTATTAGCCGCGCTATTAAGGACGAGAGTGAGAATGACTAAAGCAAGAAGAGGGAGAACGAAGAGCAAATAGAACTTTTCTTGAATCTTTAAGTGAATGAGATACTTATCAATCCAGCGGAATGGAATTTCTTTCATAATTATAATAACCGTGCAAAAACCCACTATCCTTAGTGGGGTGAATAGACGAAAAGAATATATCACTCAGTAAAAAGAAGCGGTACAAAGATGAACGTAAAGTGTGAGAGATTTATAGTAAAAGGTCATGTTCAAGGCGTGGGCTTTCGTTACCATACTTCCCATCAAGGATTGAAGCTAGGGTTAACAGGTTATGCGAAGAACCTAAACAATGGTGATGTTGAAGTGATGGCGTGTGGAACAGACGCGCAAATAGTTGCGTTTTCGAAATGGTTACAAGAAGGACCGCGAACGGCAACAGTAGAGCATGTGATGCAGGAGCCTGCGTCGTATAAGCCGTTACGCGGTTTTAAAATTTTATGAATCTACAAGCATTTAGCTGGCTTTGGTAGGCCGGCTAATTTGGTTGCTTGTTTGGCTGGCCCCTTTTTAAACAGCTTGAATAGATACTTACTATTACCTTTTTCTGGGCCGTGCGCTTTTTCCATCGCTTTCACAAGCATACGCACTGCAGGGGAGGTATTAAACTCTTCATAAAAGTCTCGCACAAAATGCACAACTTCCAAATGAGCATCCGTAAGCTCGATGTCTTCTTCTTTTGCTAAAAGCTCAATCATACCTTCTTCCCATTGAGTATGATCCAATAAGTAGCCTTGAGCATCCGTTTCAATTTCTTTGCCGTTGTAAACGAACATAACGTTTTATCCGTTAAGTAAACATGGATGTTTATAGATTAGCGACAGCCGAGAATGTTCTCAACAAAAGAATCTCGAAGTCGTATCGAGCGAATCAAAAGCGTACAAAATGGTGAGTGTTTTTGACTGAGCTAGGCACTTTGATAGAAATGCTCTTTTATTCAAATAAATAGGAAACTATTCAGTTTGTTAGAAATTTTACGGGGTGAGTACCAACGAAATTGCATGGATATCCAGGCTTATTCATTTTTGTTTTGGTTTTTTCTTGGCTACTTGTCTGATTATGGGATTTTATGGGTGAATGAATAGCTGACAACGTTGTGTTTGTTTTCATAGACCGATATTCTCATTGGATTAATGAAAGCCTGTATTCAGGTTAGAAACAACAATGATGACAAGGAGTTAGTCATGTCGAAACAACGTTACATTGAGATTAATGACAATGTAAAATCCACTTGGTCCATCGAGCGAATTTGGCAACTTGCAGAATCCTTACCTGTAGAAGAAATTGCGATTGCTGATATAAAAGGCCCAAATGAAGTGACTTGGTTTAGTCATGAAGGGCCACAGCCAACCTGTCGTGAAATTGCAAAACATTGCCAACGAATCAACAATGCTGATTTGTCGTATCCGGTAATCTTAACCAGTGACTATCGTGTTTTTGACGGTATGCACCGAATCGCCAAGCAAATCATGTTAGGAGAGGAAACGATTAAAGTGAGACGCTTTAGAGAAAACCCAGAAGCTGACGAAGTTATCGAGTTGGCGGTAGACCAAGCGTAACAAACTGAATTACTTGCAAAGAAAAAGCCCGAAGGAATTACCTTCGGGCTTTTTGATTCTACTTAACGAGAAACGATTAATCGTCGTTCATGATGCCTAGAATGCTTAGTAGGCTGATGAAGATGTTGTAGATTGATACATACAAAGTTACTGTCGCAGAGATGTAGTTTGTTTCACCGCCACGAATAATGCTTTGTGTTGTCATCAGGATCGCCATAGTAGAGAAAATGATAAACAAGCTGCTCAACGCCAAGTGTAAAAGGGTTGATTGAATAAAGAAGCTTGCAATCATGCCCACAACCAGCACAACAAATAGTGATAGCATTAAGCCACCCATCATCGATAGGTCACGTTTCGTTGTTAGTGCGTATGCCGATGCTGCCATGAAAGATAGTGCCGTACCACCGAGTGCGGTTAATACGATATCGCCCATGCCTGCACCTATGTACATGTTTAGAATAGGGCCAACGGTGTAACCTAAGAAGCCAGTAAATAGGAACGTAAACACAAGGCCAAGACTGTTGTTACGGTTTTTCTCTGTTAAGAATAATAGGCCGTAGAAACCAACCAGCATTAGGATGATACCTGGATGTGGAAGGTTAAATGCCATTGCAACGCCAGCAACGACTGCCGACCATAAAAGTGTCATTGAAAGTAGAGCGTAAGTATTACGCAATACTTTGTTCGTTTGTAGAGCACTTTCTTGAGTTGAAGTGCGGGTAAACATTGGACTGTTCATAATCTTCCTCGATAAGAGACTTTCTTTTAAGTACATTTATGGGATTGAAAGTTCAAAAAATCAAGCCCTAACCATACGTAACTTAGATAAAATAATAATAGAAATAAGATGTTATGTATTTGGCAACTTGTAACACAATATTACTGACTAGCATAGCTATATTGATTCTTACACAGATTTTTGAATTTAGTAACAAAAAGCACTGGCTTCATAGAAACCAGTGCTTTTTTATGTCGATTCGGCTAAATCTTAGTGGTGTAAGATTTGCGCTAGGAAGTTTTGGGTCCTATCCGATTGAGGATTCTCAAAGAAGTCGACCGGGTTGTTTTCTTCGATGATCTCTCCTGCGTCCATGAATATCACGCGATCGGCAACCTCTTTAGCAAAGCCCATTTCATGTGTCACACATAGCATAGTCATGCCTTCCTCGGCGAGTTCGACCATTACATCCAGTACTTCGCGAACCATTTCCGGGTCGAGTGCAGATGTTGGCTCATCAAAAAGCATGACTTTAGGGTTCATACACAAAGAGCGAGCAATCGCCACACGTTGCTGCTGACCACCAGACAACTGACCGGGATACTTCTCCGCTTGGTCTGGAATTTTTACACGTTCCAGATATTTCATCGCAACTGCTTCTGCCTCATCTTTTGGCATCTTCTTCACCCAGATAGGCGCGAGCGTACAGTTTTCCAGTACGGTTAAATGAGGGAAGAGATTAAAGTGTTGAAAGCACATGCCCACTTCTCGGCGCACTGCTTCAATGTTCTTTAAGTCTTCAGTTAATTCCGTACCAGAGACGTAAATGCTGCCTGCTTGGTGCTCTTCAAGACGGTTAATACAGCGAATCATCGTTGATTTTCCCGACCCTGATGGACCACAGATAACGATTTTCTCGCCGCGCTTAACGTCGAGGTTAATATTTTTTAGTACGTGAAACTCACCATACCATTTATTCATGTCCTTCAATTGGATCATGTAGTCTTGTTGTTGCGTCATAATACGTCCTTGATCTTGATGAGTTATCGTTTGTGACCGGTATGAAGTTTGTTTTCAAGCCATATCGAATAGCGTGACATGCCAAAACAAAATACCCAAAACACTAACGCGACAAATACATAACTTTCTGTAGCAAAGCCTAACCATTCAGGGTCGGTGTTTGCTGCTTGCCCTATACCGAGTACGTCAAACATACCAATGATGAGTACCAAACTGGTGTCTTTAAACAAACCGATGAAGGTGTTCACGATAGAAGGAATAGTAATCTTTAGCGCCTGTGGCAAGATAATCAGCCCAGTCTTTTTCCAGTAACTTAACCCAAGCGCATCAGCGGCTTCATATTGACCTTTCGGAATGGCTTGTAGACCACCGCGTACCACTTCTGCCATGTAAGCGGAGGCAAACATAACCACACCTATAAGGGCGCGAATCAGTTTATCTGTCTCTGAGCCTTCAGACATAAACAATGGAAGCATAACCGAAGCCATGAACAAAACCGTAATCAGAGGAACGCCACGCCAAACTTCAATGTAGACGGTACAAATGCTGCGAATGATCGGCATCTCTGAACGTCTACCAAGCGCAAGCACCACACCAATTGGCAATGAAACTACGATACCAACTAGCGCAATAATGAGTGTAACGAGTAGTCCACCCCACTTGTGTGTATCGACCACTTCTAGTCCAAAGACACCACCGTATAACAGCCCAGCGATGATGAATGGGTAGATGTTTACGAAGAAAAGCCAAATCCACATCCGTTTCGGTGTCTTCTCATACGCGAGTAAAACAGTAAATATGGCCAATGTGATATAGAAAAGGCGAGGGCGCCATAGTTCGGACTCTGGATAAAAACCATACATGAACTGCTCCCAGCGCACGCTGATAAATACCCAGCAAGCACCATCTCGGCTACAGTCGTCACGCGTTGAGCCAATCCAGTCTGCGTTAATAAACGCCCAATCCACGATATACCATATTGCAGTTACGACAATATACGCAAGAATGACAGTAACAATGGAATTGATAGGGCCATTAAATAGATTTTTCCGCATCCAACCAACGAAGCCTACAGTATTGGCGGGTGGTGGGAGATCCGGTTGAAATTGATGAGTACTCATATTATCTCTCCACCAGCGCGACTTTACGGTTATACAAGTTCATTAATGCAGACGTAATCAGACTTAATGTCAAGTACACGCCCATCGTCATCGCAATGATCTCAATCGCTTGTCCCGTTTGGTTCAGGGTAGTACCAGCAAACACAGAGACAAGATCTGGGTAACCAATCGCCATCGCTAACGATGAGTTTTTGGTGAGGTTGAGATATTGACTGGTTAAAGGTGGAATAATAATTCGTAACGCTTGAGGAATGACAACAAGCTTTAAAGTTTTCGAGCGTGGTAAGCCTAGCGACATCGCTGCTTCGGTTTGACCATGGCTAACCGCATTAATACCAGAGCGCACAATCTCAGCAATGAAAGAAGCTGTATAAACACTCAATGCCAAAAGTAGCGCAGCCAATTCAGGAATAATGCTAATACCACCTCGGAAGTTAAACCCTTTTAGTTCAGGATAATTCAGTGAAATTGGCATACCAGCAAGGAAGTACACAACCAATGGAAGGCCAACAACTAAACCCAAAACTATTCTTCCCATTGGGGTTTGTTGCCCAGTGAGACGTTGCTTATTATTCGCCCATACATTAATTAATAAGCTTGCGATTACCCCGAAGATTAACGCGGCAATAACGTAGCTACTGCCGGGTTCCATAGTCGGTGCAGGGAAATATAAGCCACGAACGTTCAGGAAAATAGCTTCACCAAGACTTAAGCTTTGGCGTGGTGAGGGTAATGCTTGAAGAACAGCGAAATACCAGAAGAATATTTGCAGAAGAAGGGGGATATTTCGGAAAGTTTCGATATAAACTGCCGCTAAACGACTAACTAACCAGTTAGAAGAAAGGCGGGCAACCCCCATGGTAAAGCCAATCACAGTAGCCAGAATAATACCTAATACGGAGACTAACGCCGTATTAAGAAGGCCGATGATAAATGTTCTACCGTAAGAGTACGTTTCATCGTATTCAATTAGTGTTAACCCAATACCAAACCCGGCTTCTTGATTCAGAAAACCGAAGCCCGTTGCAATACCACGAGCATCTAAGTTATTGAGAGCGTTGTTTACAATCGTGTAAAAGAAAAATACCAGTGCAGCAATGGCAATGATCTGGAAAATAGCAGAACGAAAGGCAGGATTATAAATCAGGCTCTTGCTTCCGCTTGGTTTGGACATCGTACTTGGCGATGCATCTTGTGTCGGTTTCATACAGCGATAACCTCAAACCTTAGTTATAGATATCGGCCTGTATAAAGAAGTTTCGTCCTTGCTGGCTAAAGAATAACGCTCTCATGTCTGGTGACTTACGAACCTTTAAAGCCGTTCCACCAAGCGAGCGCTTTTCGCCATCCAATGAGCGATCCTTACTCATACAGTGAGATATAATCAAGAAAAAGGGCGGCATGAACCGCCCTGATTAACTCTTTCTATCGGATTGGTGGCGCGTACATAAAGCCGCCCGCATTCCATAGCGCATTAACGCCACGAGAGATTTCTAACGGCGAACCAGTACCGACTGTACGCTCGAAGCTTTCACCATAATTACCAACTTGTTTGATAACTTGGTAGCCCCAATCATCACGAATACCCAAACCTTTGCCTTTAGGGCCATCAACACCGAGGATACGTTTGATGTTTGGATCTGTTGACTTCAGCATTTCATCCGCATTCTTCGAACTAATACCGTATTCTTCAGCGTTAATCATCGCAGACAATGTCCACTTAGCGATGTTAAACCATTGATCATCGCCTTGACGAACGACTGGACCTAGTGGCTCTTTAGAGATGATTTCTGGAAGAACGGCCGCAGAGGACGGATCTTTCAAATTCAAACGTAGTGCATAAAGGCCAGATTGGTCAGTTGTTAATACGTCACAGCGTCCCGCATCAAAACCTTTCGAAGTTTGCGCCGCTGTGTCGAATACCACTGGTTTGTACGCCATGCCTTGGTTGCGGAAATAATCTGCAAGGTTTAGCTCGGTTGTTGTACCTGATTGAACACATACCGACGCACCATCAAGCTCTTTAGCACTTGAGATACCAAGTTCCTTCTTCACCATAAAACCTTGACCATCGTAGTAGTTCACACCTACGAAGTTTAGGCCCAGTGCAGTGTCACGGTGGAGAGTCCAGGTCGTGTTACGGGAAAGCACATCAATCTCACCAGATTGAAGCGCAGTGAAACGTTCTTTTGCGGTTAGGGGTACATATTTAACTTTCGTTTTATCCCCAAGAACGGCTGCAGCCAGTGCTTGGCAATATTCTACGTCGATACCTTCCCATTCGCCTTTTGAGTTAGGGTTAGAGAAACCAGGTAGACCGGTACTTACGCCACAAGTAAGAAAGCCTTGTTTTGTGACTTTGTCCAGAGTAGTGTCTGCTGCTTGAGCTGATGTTGCCATCATCGCAGTAGAAGCCGCTACGACGGAAGCAAGAACTGTGAGTTTATTTGCCATTTGTATCCTTCCTGTATGATCCATGTTTAATCAGGAGTGACCTGAAATAACGTGTCCAATTCGTTAGAGTTATCGTCCTACGTGATTGATTTTCGAAGAAACGGCATTCGATAGATCAACCAGTTATAAGCGTAGGAAAGGATCTGTTAATTCTCAAATATATAATTTAAATGAAGTTTTGAGAGAACTTACAAAGTGCCTTGAGATTTAGAATGACGAAATGTTAATTGTTTGTAAATAGTGCAATTCATGGACAATTTGGTGCATCAGAACAATCAATAGAAGAGTGAACAATACAAAAGAATAAAAAGTTGTTATTAAAACTGTCATTAGCTGAGCAAGGTGAAGTTCAGTAAAAATTCAAACAAAAATTATTTGTGATACCGAAACAGGGTGATGAGCTTGCCCCATTTTTGGTAGCATGGTCTACAACAGCTAATTAGAGTAATCATGGATTGAAATGCGATATTTTCCTCTGTTCTTAGATTTAATTAATAAACCCGTTCTCGTCGTGGGTGGCGGTGAGGTGGCAAGCCGAAAGGTGGAAGCGTTGCTAAAGGCTGGGGCGGATGTGACTATCGTTTCTCCGACGTTGGTTGATTTTCTGTCTAAGCTTGCTTCTGAGCATCAACTGCGCTGGGTACAACGTTTCTATTCGAGTGACATTGTCACTAAAAACTTTGTTCAAGTGTGGGCGACGACAGACAATCCTGAGCTAAATCACCAAGTGTACAAAGATGCCAAAGAGCTAGGCATCTTGGTTAACGTTGTGGATGATAAGCCTTATTGTGATTTCATCACGCCGTCTATGATTAATCGTGGCCGCATCCAAATCGCAATCTCTAGTGGTGGAGCTTCGCCAGTTTTAATTCGAAACATCCGTGAAAAACTTGAATCGATACTGCCACAAAACATGGGGTTGATGGCGGACTTTGCTAACTCAAAGCGAAACTCAATTAAAGAGGCGCTGCCTAGTGTCGATTTACGCCGCAAGTTTTGGGAGCAATTCTTCTCGAACCCCGAGGTGGAAAACGCGCGAGATAATCGTGAGTTAGAAGCAATTTACCAAGCGACCATGGCAACACCTTTAGATGAAAAGGGAAGTTGTACTTGGGTTCATGTTGGGAAAGATGTTGAGATGTTGCCAATAAAAGCCGTACGCTATATGCAACAAGCGGAGCTGGCTCTGTACTCAACTCGATGTGAAGCGAATGTGTTAGAACTAATACGAAGAGATGCAGAAAGAGAAGCTTTCTCGAGCGCTGCTGAGCTTTCGGATATGCTGGCCAAGGCTAAAGCTGAAAAGCTTCGAATTTGCGTGTTCATACCACAAGGAACGAGCGAATTCGTATTGCTGCAAGGACAGGACTTAGTTATCTAGCAATGCCAAATGCTAAAGTGGATACGTAGTTCGTTACACTAAAGCCAATAAAAAACGCCAGCGGATTATGCGCTGGCGTTTTTATTTACTTCTCAGATTGATTAATCACGGAAGTTGTTAAACTGGAATGGGATACCCATCTCTGCTTCACGAATCGCTGCCATTGTCGCTTGCAGGTCGTCGCGTTTCTTACCGGTAACACGTACTTTGTCGCCTTGAATAGAAGCTTGTACTTTTAACTTTGCGTCTTTGATAAGTTTCACTACTTTTTTCGCCGTTGGAGTATCAATACCTTGGCGGAAAAGCAGAGTTTGGTGCCAGTTTTTACCAGTAACGTCTGGGTCTTGTGCATCCATTGCGTTCGCGTCAATATTACGCTTCGCTAAGTGGCCGCGTAAAATGTCGCGCATTTGCTTAAGTTGGAAGTCACCTTCCGCAGACATTTTTACGTTTTCTTCTACTAGCTCAAAGCTCGCATTTACGTTGCGGAAATCGAAACGAGTAGACAATTCACGGTTAGCATTATCAACGGCGTTACGTAGTTCAACCGTATCGATTTCAGAAACAATATCAAACGATGGCATGAAGATTCCTTGATTATTTTGTTATAGGGACTTTCGGGACTTAACAGCGCTTGCCAGCATATCTAGCATTGTAGCAGTGTCTTCCCAACCTAGGCATGGATCTGTAATAGACTGACCATACGTTAGGTTATTGATGTCAGTCATTGGCTGATTGCCTTCAAGAATAAAGCTTTCTGCCATGATACCCGCAATACGAGTGCTGCCTGACTTAATTTGGTTACAAATGTCTTGAGCTACGTCGATTTGTTTTCTGTGTTGCTTCTGACAGTTTGCATGGCTGAAATCCACAACCAAACGTTGTGGCAATCCAAACTCAGCTAAAGCATCACATGCTTGTTTGACTGATGCTTCATCAAAGTTAGGGCCTTTTTCTCCACCGCGCAGAATAATATGACCGTAAGGGTTGCCACTTGTGCGGTAAACCGTCATTCGACCGTTCTTATCTGGCGAGTAGAAGTAATGCGATGCTTTCGATGCGCGAATTGCATCAATTGCAATTTTTACGTTGCCATTTGTGCCATTTTTGAAACCAACTGGGCAAGATAGTGCCGACGCCATTTCACGGTGAATTTGTGATTCCGTTGTGCGAGCACCAATCGCGCCCCAAGTGATCAAATCCGCGATGTATTGGCCAGTGATCATATCAAGAAACTCAGTAGCAGTCGCAAGACCAAGCTTGTTGATATCCAGTAGTAGTTTACGAGCTTTATGAAGACCAGCTTCAAGTGCGTAAGAACCATCTAGGTTAGGGTCCGTAATCAAACCTTTCCAACCAACTACTGTACGAGGCTTTTCAAAGTAAGTACGCATCACGATAAACAGTTCGTCTTTGTACTTGTCTTGGATTTCACTCAGGCGAGTGGCGTAATCAATGGCAGCTTCAGTGTCGTGAACAGAACACGGACCTACAATCGCAAGAAGGCGATCGTCTTCACCCGATAAAATGTTTTCAATCTGACGACGAGATTGAGCGATACGGTCTGCAACGTCATCCGTAATAGGATGTACACTACCTAGCTCTGCTGGGGTAGGCATTGGACCCAAAGGCTGGGTTCTCAATTCATCTGTTTTTATAGGCATGTTATAGCTTTATTCTCTATTGCGAAGGGGTAAAGATAACGGAATTACAGGCAGGAATAAACCGTTTCACGGGAATCTTCGCCAGGAAATACCGAATTGTATACAAAGGTGTAGGTATTCATTTAAATGACTTATGTATAAATGACAAAACTTGATCATTAAATCAATATATATACATTTGAATTTATAACCATTTTATCTATCTCGCTGTAAGGTAATCTAAGTAACTGCGATAAACTTCATACCTCACGGGTGACGCCGTCACTTCATGAGGGTTAAATAACTCGTGAGATCGAGCTTTTGTTAACATTTCTTTGACATCTATTTCTTTCGTTGATTAACTGGTCTGACTAGATTGGTAAGGAGACCAAAATGTTATCAGCTCTACGTCGTGCGAATTTGTATCTAAATCTGTTTGGCTTTTCGAAAGTGCCGCTGATTTGGCTTTGCCACCCTAAAATCATTGCGATAGATAGCAAGCATGTTGAGATTCGTATCCCATTGCGCAGAAGAACGAAGAACCACCTGAATAGCATGTATTTCGGCGCTTTAGCCGTTGGCGCTGATGTTGCTGGTGGTTTTCTTGCTATGAGTAAAGCGCAAGAAAAGGGAGAAGCGATCTCGCTAGCATTTAAAGGTGTGAAAGCCGAGTTTTTAAAGCGCCCGGAAGCCGATGTGCACTTTGTTTGTAACGATGGTCATGTCATTGATGAGATGCTCGAGCACACCTTGGCAACGGGTGAACGAGTAAATCGTGACGTAAAAATTGTCGCGCTGTGTCCTAACTTACATGGTGACGAGCCAATGGCTGAATTTTCGCTTACTCTTTCGATAAAAAAAGCAGCCCAACAAAGAAAAGAGGCTGCCTAGTGGTTTGTGGCTCGTTTGTTTAAAGGCGTTGGCTTAATTGAGTTCAATCTTCTCGATAGAGACGATTTTGGAGCGATTTAAGACCACTTTCCAGCGGTAATAAACAGGCTCATCGGTGTGGTTGTCCTCTTTGACAATCACATTGAGCAAATGACGTTTCTCTACTGACTCTTTGGTTACTTGACCTTCATTTAAACGGTAAACTCGGTTTGAGCTTTTATCCATCAAGCGGATGATAGGGCGCAAACTGATGTTCAATGTTTCTCTCGTTTGTTCGTAACCACTCAAGAAAAGAGAGGTCGCCATTTCGGTTTTCTCGTGATAATGAAGAATCTGCTCTTCACGTTGAACGACGCGTTTTTTACGTATTCTTTGAATCTTATCCGGCAAGCTACTTAAGGTACGATAATCGAGCCACTCCAATTTTTTGCCAACCACTTTTTTCGTCGTTGGATCAACGTACTTCTTACGCCATTTTGGTTTGCCTTTACGGATCCATCGCCACATGGCATCGCGTAAATCATCTTTAAAGATTTCTCGTAAAGCGTAAATAAAAGACATCGCGATAATGAATGAGGCAGAAATTTCCCCCAGATAATCGCGAGCGAGAATCACGGTCGAGGTCACGACAACCATCACTAAACCGGTTGCAATACCTTTGATAGCGCGCTTAATGTTGTTACCCATCGATATGGTTTCTTCACGAAGCACGATAGGGTGTTCAATCAATCGCCTTAGCAAGCGCATTTTGTTAGATAGGCGAGTAACGTCTTCAACGACTCTTGATGAGTTGTATTTGTTGAGTTTACGATGGGCTTGCTCTTTCTCACATAGCGTGATCAGACGCTTTTTGATCGTGCCATAGTCGCCTTCACGTGGTAGATGGGCCACCAGTGACAGGAACTTTTGCTCGGTATACCAAGACAGATAGTTATCGATGTTAACGTAGTAGCGTTTTAAGTTCTCTTCATAAGGAATAGAACGCCGCAAGCGCTTTAAGATCTCAAGCGTGAGCTCGATAACTTCGTCCACTTCATCTTCCGTTACGGAGTTGTTCTCATGCTTGTTTAAACTTGCTACCGCTTTGTCTAGCGCGATAACGTATTGGTAAGCGAACAAACTCAAACTTACTCGGTATTGCTGATTCGACAGGCGTCCACGTTTGGCAAGTCGACTGTGTACTAGCGGAAGAAGGATTTCAGTACTGTAATAAGATCGTTGCTGTGTGATTGAGGTGTAATAAAATTCGGATTCACTGATGATATCGGCGTTTAAACCAAGCTCACCAGGTATAAAAAAGTAAATATCTAGGTCGACACTTTTGCTCTTTGCGAGTGCATGACTGATTTTTAATGTTATTGAGTCTTGTTTATCGACGGTGACCAAAGAAAGCTCCTGACTTTGCTAAAGCATTCTTAACTTATGCGTTCCGTTGAGCAGGTAAGTATAAGAGTGCTAAAAGAGTGACTGGGGCATATAGCTGAACGACAACAGCATAACAGAGCACTATGCTTTTCTCTCTGATTTTCTTGTTAGTTTAGGTATAATTCCACGTAAATTTAAAAAGAGACAAAATCAATGATTAAAATTGGTCAAATTAACAGCTTAGAAGTCATTAAAAAGGCTGATTTTGGCGTATTTCTGGATGGCGATGATTACGGTTCTGTTCTACTACCTAGTAAGTATGTACCAGAGGGTACTGAAATTGGTGAGCATGTAGACGTATTTCTGTACTTCGATTCAGAAAGCCAACTTGCTGCGACCATTGAAAGACCAATTGCCCAAGTGGGTGAATGGGGTTTAATGAAGATTGAGGGTGTGAATGCGACAGGTGCTTTTGTAAATTGGGGCATCAAAGAAAAGGACTTACTGATTCCTTTTAGTGAGCAACGCACTCGCTTCTCTGCCGGACAAACCATTTTAGTGTATGTTTATACCGACAAAGCGTCAGGTCGCATTGTTGGTACGACTAAGTTCAATAAATGGTTAGATAAAACTCCAGCGAATTATGAAGTTAACGAGCAAGTTGATTTGATCATCGCAGAGCGTAGTCAACTTGGTTATAAAGCTATCGTTAATGGTAAGCATTGGGGCATGATTTTCCCATCGGATGTTTTTGGTAAGCTTTACATCGGTAAAAAGCTGAAAGGCTTTATTAAGCACATTCGTGAAGATGGCAAAATCGACCTTGCTCTACAAAAAGTCGGTGTGGCGAAAATGGACGATCTTTCTAGTAAGATCCTTGACTTGCTAGAGAAGAAAGGCGGATTTTTGCCTTTGAATGACAAGTCTTCTCCTGAAGCGATTTTTGATGCTTTCCGCACAAGTAAAGGGACTTATAAAAAGACCATCGGTGGCTTATACAAGCAGGGTAAAATTGTCATTGAGAAAGACGGTATTCGTCTAGCGTAGTCCAAACTCACGTATAGTGGAACTACAGCCAAAAAAACGGCCCAAACTTTTCCTTTTTTTGGGCCTAGGGGAAACGGCTCCGCAGAGCCTGCGCTAAACTTGTCCAACAATAATTTTGTTGGTGAACATAGAGAGAAATGCCACATCAAAGCATTACTTTGATACAACTAGTTTAGTACAGCGTGTCCGGATCGCTAGCGAGCCCACTTGCTTTCATACTTACGAATTAAAAAGCCATCGCAAATACGATGGCTTTTCATTTATTTATGGTTCGTTACGTCTTTTAAAATAAGTTCTTATCTCGTACTAATTCGCGAGGGAGACCATTCTTTATTCGGTTGCTTACCCACTTGCCAAGGCCAATAACTGCGCCTTGATAGGTGACAAGCACTTCGCCTTTACCTGTTTTCATTCCCTCAGGAATGGTTTGTGGGCGAACATCACGCCCCATGTACCATTCGCGCGCTTCTTCAATACTGAGTTCAATGGCGTTGCTTTCAGAACCTGTCGCCAGGGCAGTCGCGACTTGGTGTTGCCAACGGTAGCCATTTTTATGGGCTTCCGCGATCTTTATACCCATACGGGAGAAGCGTAATTCGCCGATCATCGCTTCTAAAGCATTAGGGAATAACCAGACATCTTTATCGCGAAGCCATACAGAACTGTCATTTGGAAGTTTAATACCTAACGCGCTTTGGAGTTGTTGAGCAATTTCTGTCGATTCTTTTTTTGAAGTTTTAGCAAAGGGGAATTTCCCCATGCGCTTTTTGACTTCTGGCGCCTCAACAGCAGCCAGTTTGCGAATTCTTGCAACAAAGAACCCTTCACAGTCGTAGACCTGTGGGAAAATATGCAAAAAGCCTTCTTCAGTTAGAGCTGCCTCTGCGTTCTCAAACAAGTTCTCAAGGCTTTCAAACTCTACAGCATCCCCAAAGGTTTCTTTCAAGTGATGACAAACTTGTTGGTTTTCTTCTGTACTGAGCGTACATGTTGAGTAAACCATCACACCACCGGGCTTTAATGCATGGAAGGCGCTTTCAATAAGATCTTTCTGCGTGTCAGCGATGTCGAGTACGGAAGCTTGCGTCCAGTTTTTCATCGCATCTTCGTCTTTGCGAACGGTGCCTTCTCCAGAGCAAGGCGCGTCGAGCAAAACCGCATCAAATTGTTCTGGTAGCCAACCGCCAAAAACGCGTCCATCGAAGTTACTTAGTGCGGCGTTACGTACCCCACAACGTTCCACATTAGCGTGCAGTACTTTTACACGACTTGCGGCGTATTCATTGGCCACAAGTACACCTTCGTTGTTCATTAAAGCTGCAATTTGAGTGGTTTTTGAGCCTGGAGCGGCTGCGGTATCTAACACGGCATCGTAAGATTCATCATTCATAAACAGAGCAGATACCGGCATCATCGAACTGGCTTCTTGAATGTAGAATAAGCCAGACATGTGTTCTGCTGTGTTGCCTAATGGTACAACTGACTCGTCCGCTTCAATCCAAAACCCCGTGTCACACCAAGGCACAGGAGAAAGCTTCCAGCCTTTTGTTTCTGCTCGTTCTAAAAACGCTTCAACGCTGATCTTCAACGTATTAACTCGAATACTCTTGCGCAGTGGCTTTTGGCACGATGCGATAAAGTCTTCCATGTTGAGGTGAGCTGGAAGGATAGTTTGGATTTTTTCCAGAAACGCGTCTGGGATGTAAACATTAGGATGCAATGTGGGATCTCGTTTGCAGAATTTGTGGCAAATAATATACGAAAGCGAAGCAGAAACGAATAGTGACAAGGGCCGAGCAATAAAAAAGAGCAGCGATTGCTGCTCTTTTAAGGTACTCAAACTTCAATTGTACCTGAATTGAGCTTTATTCTACGGCTTAGGAATCGCAGTACGCCATTGAGTCCAACCTTCTTCAGCTTGTGGATACAAAAAGAAAGATTGCCCACTTTTTGCCGCTGGTGGAATAGTCGATTGCTCTGGCGTTGAAAACGCAATTCCTCCGCGAACTAAACTATCAAATGTGCCTGCTTTGATGTTCGCGCCAGTAAGCCCGATGGAGACATCTACTCCTGAAACATTCCAAAACACGCTGTTTTGACGAACGAGGTAAGCATATTCAGGCTGTATTTTGATAGTCGTGACGATGCGATCAGCAAATTCTCCTAGGCTTACGTCGGTCACTTGGCCAACTTCCATCTGGCGGTAAAGAATAGGGGTACCGACTTGTACTGAGCCTCTTTGTTCACTTTGTAACGTAAACATGATTCCATGCACGCGTTCTGAACTATTTTCTAACTGAAAATCAAATTTGGCTTTACCTTTACCTGGTTCAACACTGATGGATTTCGACACCAACGCTCCGAGGTTTTTAACGCCACCTAAACCAATTTCTGGTTCAGTTAGCCAAAAATGTGAACCTTCAACTGCAATGTTTTCTACGTATTCAGGTAGGATTCTTGCAGTGACTTCAACCATGTTACGACGAAAATTCGGTACAACCAGAGTGATTTCACCAACTTTAACACCTTGATATTCAATCGGCATTCCTTTAGCAATCTCTTGCGAACCGTCGGTTTCTAAAGCAATGACGCGCCCAAACTTGCGAGCGGTTTTTTGATCAGAATACAGCTTCCAGTTTTCTCCGATTTTGTTTTCAACGCCTGGTACGGAGTCAAAAGCGATGCCACCTTCGATTAACGATTTTAAAGGGTGCGCTTTCACACTAACTCCGGCTAATGATGCATCTATCTCGATCCCTGAACGATTCCAAAAAACGGTTTGTGGCGTTACAAGATAAGCGAAGCGGTTTTCGATGGTAGCCTTAATTAGTACTCCGCCATCAACTAGTTGGAAATCGGAGACGTTACCAACTGGAAGATTACGATAGAGTAGAGGACTGCCTTTGGAAATCGGCGGCAATTCAGAAGCAAATAGTGTTAGCGCCCTAGAGCCACTTTGATTGTACTGCGCCAATTCAGCCAATGATTCATTTTGGAACAGCTGATACTCTTTTTGAATATCCTGCTTGCCTTCGCTCACAAAACTAATTGACCCGGTTAACAACTGCTTTGCTGGAGGAACGGTAACGCTGAGCCCGGATTCAGTTAACTCTGCTGATGCACTGCCGGTTACATAAAAACGATTGTTTGATTTGATCAGATGTTTGTATTCATGGTCAATCAATACATCCATAAATACTTCGTGTTGTGATTTTTTATCTTCCTTAACTAGGCCCACTTTGATGATTGAACCAACAACGATGCCTTTATAAAGTACATTGGCACCGCTATCTAGGCCAAACGAATTGTCGGACACCAACCGAATCGCGATGGACTTTTCTTGCTGTTGGTTAAACACGTTTTTACGAATGGCAGTAAAGCGGCGAGAGCGTTCACCCGCGCCCGGCACGATCGTTAAGAAGTTTCCTCGCACTAAATTAGCAATGTTTTCAACACCAGAAAGGGACACTTTTGCTTCTTCTAAAACAAATCGAGTACCTGTCGTCAGCATGTCACTAAAAGCGGGTTGAATTGCCGCTGACGCCAATATCACTTCTCGGCCTTCGGAAAGGCTCAAGTCCGTAACTTGGCCAATTTCGATTCCGCGATACATAATTGGAGCGCCTTCTCCGCTGATCTTGCTGTCATCAGGTAGGACGATTTTAACCGCGATGCCTCGACCAGCAGTTTTCAAATCTTTATACAAACGGAACTCGGTGTTCTCTTCTACAGGCTCACCATCATCCGGAGAGTCGACGGCGATGGCGCCACCTAGTAAGGCACTCATGCTTTCTAGTCTTACATCGACACCTTCAAAACCGATGCTGGCACCAATTCCACTGACGTTCCAGAATCGACTGCGGTTGTTAATGATATGTCGGTATTGATCCTGAATGTTGGCTTGAATAGTGATAGATTTTGCATCTTCATCTAGCTGGTAACTGTACACTTCACCGATTGGGATTTTCTTATAAACAATTTGAGAGCCAACCGATACACCACCTAAATCACGGCTTTTGAGCTTAATATTCAAACCTTGAGAAACGCGTAAATCTGTTGGGGCAGAGTCTAACGCATGGAATGTTGTCTCAAACTCTTGACCATCTCCGGGTTGAATCGAGATGTAGTTACCTGAGACGAGCGCATCCAGTCCGGAAACTCCCGTTAGGCTAGCTGTTGGTTTTACTAACCAAAAGCGTGTTTTATCGTTCAGTAACTTTGCAGCTTCAGGATAGATATCAGCATCGACATAAATACTGCCGAGATCTTCGGTGAGGTTAATGTCTCTTACCATGCCGACTTCTAATCCTTGGTAACGGATAGTGGTTCGGCCGGCGACAAGACCAGCGGCATCAGAAAAATAGATTTGCACTCGTTGTCCTGCATCGTGTATCGACTTCACAACAAGCCAGCCAGCTAAGACCATGGTCAAAATTGGCAACAGCCAAAGAGGAGATATGCCTTTACTCCGCTTTACATCTGGTACGTATGACGTTTGAGAACTGTTCTGATCACTCATTCATTGACTCTTTTTCTGATTGTTTTGGGCTTGTTTGGTCCCAGATTAGCCTTGGATCAATACTTTCTGCTGCAAGCATGGTCAATACAACGACAACACCAAATGCTACCGCGCCATATCCTGGTGTGAAATCCAGTATCTGACCACGATCGACTAACGTCATCATGATAGAAATAACAAACAAATCCATCACAGACCATTTACCGATCCATTTAACAACAAAGTAAACCATCATTCGTTGTCTCTTAAACACCGAACGTTTGAATTGGATGCAAAGCATGATGTAGGCGAGCCCAAGTATTTTAATCACCGGTACAACGATACTGGCAACAAAAATGATCGCAGCGATTCCATACATGCCGCTTTTTACCAAACCAGCCACGCCTGAAAAAATAGTGTCCTCCAAACGCTTACCATTGGTAAGCAAGATGGAAATAGGGATCAGGTTAGCAGGGAAGATGGCGACCGTTGCTGCGATGAGGTAAGCCCATGTTTTCTGAATGGAGTTTGGCTTACGATGATATAACTCGTGATGACAACGCTGGCAATGGTCACCTTCAGGTTGGGACAAGTGGCATTCATGGCAATGCACATCTTTATGCTCAAAAGCATATAAACTTTCTGGCTTCCAAGCTTCCCAATAACGACGCACGCTGATTCTTGAAACTAACAAAACGGTAAATATCTGCAAAAGAACCAGACCAATTAACCCTGGACCGACGAAAATGTCGGAATAATCTTGGAGTTTAAAACAGGAAATGGCGATGCTAACTAAGAACACATCCAACATAACCCAATGCTTCAAATGTTGAATTAGCCACAGTGAGATACGAAGCCCACGGAACCATCGTTGATGTAAAGAAATATGTGCCGTTACCACTGAAACACAAACCGTCAGTGGCGCAAGAGAGCTACAAAATAGAATGAGCAATGAAAGAAGAACAAATCCTTCTTCCATCAATGTGATCATCCCTGAAGGTAGGGTTGCCGGAATCATCACACCAAAGAGTCGGATGCTAATAAAGTTAAAAAAGTGCGATGGAATAAATAGTAGGATGCAGGTTATCGCGACGGCTAGATTACCAGAGAGGCTAGGGCTACCTCCGCGATATAATTGTGTACCACAACGAGGGCAGTGTGCATTTTTGCCATGGGGTAAGTCGACGATGTCGACAGGCAATTCACAACCTTGGCACAAACGTACGTTATTGGGTTGCATGGCGTGCTTAGACAGAGAGGTCATAACGACCTCTCTAGCTTGAACGATTTAAGCGTGGGACTGTATGCCCCCATATAAGGTTTGATATAAGCCTTCTTGCTCAACTAACTCACCATGAGTACCTGTTTGCGTCACTTTCCCATCTTCAAGCACGTAGATCAAATCGGCTTGTTTAACAGCGGACAGTCGGTGCGCAACGATTAATGTTGTTCTACCACGTAAGAACTCGGTCAGTGCTTTGTGTAAAGCCGCTTCAGTAGCGGTATCTAGCGCAGACGTGGCTTCGTCTAAAATAACAAATTGAGGATTACTCAGCACCATTCTAGCAATGGCCAGCCGTTGTCGTTGACCTCCTGACAAACGAATGCCATTACGACCAACTTGAGTATCCAAGCCGTGGTTCAGTTGAGAAATAACATCTTGCAGCTGAGCCACTTCAAGCGCACGCCAAAGTGACATTTCGTCAAAATCCCCACCAAGCGTTAGATTATGCCTCAAGGTGTCGTTAAATAGTATAGGTTGCTGTAATACCACGGCAATTTTGTCGCGAATTACTTCAAAACCAATATCTTCTGTTAATTCATCATTAAAGCGAATGCTACCGGAGTTTTGACGGTAAACCCCAATAAGTAATTGTATCAAGGTTGACTTACCACCGCCGCTTGCACCAACTAACGCCACTTTCTTTCCTGCCGGCATATGTAAAGAAAGATTATCTAGGACTTTGTTTTCATTATTGTAAGAGAAATTAATGTTTTCTACTTTAACATCAACTTCTCTACCTTCTTTGAAAGGATTTACCTTAGAAACCGGTCTCTGCTCTTCTTCTAACTCTAATAAGTCGTTGATGCGTTTTAATGCCGCTTTAGCGCTATACCAAGAAAACTGAATCCCAAGCAACTCTTGAACAGGAGACAGCATGAACCATAGGTAACCAAAAACGGCAAATATTTGGCCAATAGTAAGGTCACTGAACATGACCATTAACATTGCGACAGCTCTGAATAATTCAAAGCCGATCAAAAAGAGAAGGAAAGATACGCGACCAGCAGCTTCAGATTGCCAAGCATACTTGTCTGCATCAACGCGAACTTGGTTCGCACTGTCTTTGAGTTGCTGGAGAAATTCTCGTTCTTTATTGGCCGCGCGTAGTTGGTAGATTCCATCTAATGTTTCAACTAAACGGTTTTGGAAAATTTCAAAAGAATGATTTTCCTTCCGTTTCAGATGTTTAACCATACTGCCTAGTTTACGTGAGAAGTAAATGACAATAGGGTTAACTAACAGGATAAACAGACCAAGTCGCCAATCGAGCCAAAGTAGAACGATAGCAGTACCAATAACAGTCAGAAAACTGATAACGAATTTTGCTAACGTAGAACCAATAAATTTATCAATGGTCTCAATGTCAGTGATAAGGTGTGCGTTGATTCCTCCGCTACCTTTGGTTTCGTATTGTCGGATGCTGATACGGCCGAGTTTGTCGATCATTTTACTGCGCATCTCAAACGTGATGGTTTTTGAAACAAGCGTAAATTGTCGGCTTTGAAGGATATTTAATCCTTGGCTCGCAGCTCGCATAAGAACAACCAAGAACAGGGTGAAGAAAATATAGCCTGTCGGAGTGTGCCACGCTTCAGGGAGAATGGCATTCATGGCATCTAAACCTTTTGCAGGTTGGTCCAATAAGACCTCATCAACCATCAAAGGCATGAGGAGGGGAATTGGAACACTAATCAAGGTTGCAAGCACCGCTATCAAGTTCGCTATGATCAGCTTGGACTTGTGCTTTTTTACTTGTGTTATCAACCAAGAACGGCTAATAGTGTCATTTTTCAGAAGCATTGTAATTGAGAATAAGTCCTATTATAAAGTAGGGCTGCATTTTAGCGCCATACATTGAGAATGGAAGCTTTTATAGTAAGTAGGAAGTTAATATGAACTTAGAACAATACCAAAGACTAACCAAACAAGCTGTTGCTCTAATTGAGTCTGAACCAGACTTTATTGCGAACCTAGCAAACTTGAGCTCATTGCTTTTCATGGAACTTGACGATCTTAACTGGGCAGGCTTTTACCTAACAAAAGGTGAAGAGCTTATTCTTGGTCCGTTCCAAGGAAAACCAGCTTGTGTTCGTATCCCAATGGGTCGAGGCGTCTGCGGTACTGCTGCACAAACTAATACTATACAAAGAGTATACGACGTTCACGAATTTGAGGGGCATATTGCGTGCGATGCAGCGAGCAATTCAGAAATTGTGATTCCATTTTCTATTAATGGAAAGGTGGTTGGTGTACTTGATATTGATAGTCCAAGTATTGGCCGATTTAATGAAACAGACGAAGAAGGTCTCACTCATTTCATGGTTGAAGTAGAAAAGCTGCTTAATTCACACGCGAACGACGCATAAATTAGCCTTCGAGTGTGGTTTTTCCTTGGCATGTCACTATAATACGAGAATATTTTTTCTTAATGCTCGCGGAAATCCGCTCAAATCAGGACCCCTCATGACTGAAAAGTTAAAAAACAGCAAAGAAGTTATTGCATATATTGCTGAATGTTTCCCTAAGTGCTTTACTTTAGAAGGTGAAGCAAAACCTCTGAAAATTGGTATTTTTCAAGATCTTGCGGAACGTCTAAATGAAGACGAAAAAGTAAGCAAAACACAGCTTCGTGCAGCGTTAAGACAGTACACTTCATCATGGCGTTACCTACACGGTGTAAAACCAGGTGCAGTACGTGTAGACCTAGATGGCAACCCTTGTGGTGAGCTAGAAGAAGAGCACGTTGAACACGCGAAAGCGACACTTGCAGAAAGCAAGGCGAAAGTTCAGGCTCGTCGTAAAGAACAAGCACAAAAAGCTCGTGAAGAGGGTAAGGCGAAAGCGAAACCTGCGGCTAAAAAGCCTCAACAGCCTCGTCGTACTAATAAACCAAAAGTACAAAAACCAACTAAGCCTGTAGAAACGCGCGCTCTAAATGCTGATGAAATCACAGTAGGTAACGCAGTTAACGTGAACATGGGCAAAGGAAACATGGCAGCGACCATTGTTGAAATCAATAAGGATGATGTACGTGTTCAACTTGCTAACGGCCTACAAATGGTTGTGAAAGCGGAGCACTTGCGCGCATAAAGGAGATACTCCTACGCATGAATTGCCGTTCAAAAGTGACCCTGATTGCTGCTAGCTTATGGCTAGCAGCATCAGCTCAGGCTCTTGAAGCCAAACTACATAAAGATGACCTGCCGGTTCTTTCTCCTGAAGTTCAGCATGAAACAGCTAGCAAACGAGTCACCTCGCGATTTACCCGCTCTCATTATAAGCACTTCAGCCTCAATGATGATTTCTCTAAAGCGATATTTGAACGCTATGTAGAGTTGCTTGATTACAATAGAAATATTTTCACTCAAGCAGACATCGATTCATTTAAAAATTGGTCAGTCGAGCTTGATGATCAGCTTAAATCGGGCAACAACCAAATTGCTTTTGATGTTTACAACCTCTCAATGCAGAAGCGTTTCGATCGTTTTGCTTATGCGTTAACTCTACTCGATGAAGAGATCAAGTTTGATACCGATGACGAGATAGAGTTAGACCGCTCTGAGGCAGCATGGCCAAAAGACGAAGCAGAGCTCAACGAGTTGTGGCGCAAGCGTGTGAAATATGACGCGTTAAATCTGAAACTGACTGGCAAAGAGTGGCCAGAGATTAAAGAAGTTTTAGAGAAGCGTTATAACAACGCGATGAAGCGCATCACACAGACCAACAATGAAGACGCATTTCAGTTGTATATGAATGCCTTCGCGCGACAGGTTGACCCTCATACAAGCTACCTTTCTCCACGTAATGCCGAGCAATTCCAATCGGAAATGAACCTTTCTCTAGAAGGCATCGGCGCCGTTTTGCAAATGACAGACGATTACACAGTAATTCGTTCACTTGTTGTTGGCGGTCCGGCATCAAAGAGTAAGCAACTTGGTGAAGGGGACCGAATCACTGGTGTTGGACAAGACGGTGAAGAAATTGTCGACGTGATCGGTTGGCGTCTGGATGATGTTGTTCAGTTAATCAAAGGCCCTAAAGGCACAAAGGTTAAGCTACAGATCTTGCCAGAAGGTAACGATGCGAAGAGTTACATTGTCACAATTGTTCGTGACAAAGTTCGCTTAGAAGATCGTGCGGTTAAGTCAGAAATCATCGAAAAAGACGGTAAGAAGATTGGTATTTTAGAAGTACCAAGTTTCTACGTCGGCTTATCGAAAGACACCGATAAATTACTAGCTGAGTTGAAAACCAAAAACGTTGACGGCGTAATCGTTGATCTACGCAACAATGGCGGTGGTGCGCTAACAGAAGCAACGGCATTGACAGGTCTATTCATTAAAGAAGGCCCTGTAGTTCAAGTCCGTGACAGCTATGGCCGCATCAAGGTGAATGCCGATACCGATGGAAAAGTGAGTTATGATGGCCCATTGACGGTGTTGATTAACCGCTACAGTGCTTCAGCATCTGAAATTTTTGCAGCGGCAATGCAAGATTATAATCGTGCAATCATCTTAGGTGAAAACTCTTTCGGTAAAGGTACAGTTCAGCAACATCGTTCACTGAATCATATTTACGATCTTTTCGATAAAGAGCTAGGTTATGTTCAGTACACGATTCAGAAGTTTTATCGTATTGACGGTGGAAGTACGCAAAATCGTGGTGTTGCACCAGATATTTCGTACCCAACGCCAATAGAGGCTTCTGAAACAGGTGAAAGTGTTGAAGACAATGCTTTACCTTGGGATCAGATTGATAAAGCACAATATCAAACGTTTCCAAGTAACGACGCCTTAGTTGAAAAACTTACTGCTCTTCATAACAAGCGTATTTCTGATGAAATGGAGTTCCGCTTTATCAATGAAGACATCGAGAAATATCGTAAAGAAAAAGACGATAATACTTTGTCTTTGAACGAAAAAGTTCGTAAAGCTGAATCGGATAAAGCGGAAGCCCTTCGATTACAACGCATAAATGAACGTCAAGTTGCTTTGGGTAAAAAAGCATTCAAAACATTGGATGACATACCAAAAGACTACGAGGCTCCTGATGTTTATTTAGATGAGTCTGTCGCGATTATGGTCGATCTACTTAAGCAGGAAAATCAGTCATAATAACTGGCAATTTAGAATAAAAAGAGTGAGTCTTTCAGATTCACTCTTTTTTTATGCCTTTTTGTCTTCCGCTGTCTCGATATCGAGCAAGATATTCGCTTATTTTCCCCCAATAATTTACGTGATCTACATCTAAAATTTCGCGAAAGTGAGGACTACTGGCTAAGCTAAAAGAAAACGATAAGGATGCCGATATGAAGTGGTTCTTTATTTTACTTAGCTTTTGCTGCTTTAGTGTGTTTGGTGGAGAAAACACCAGAGAAGATGAATTAAGTCACTTTGACACGCCGTTTCTCATCGGAGACTGGTATTTGATGAACCCAAACCCCGAAGAGTCGGCTGAAAACTTTCGTGCGATCAAACTCTCATTAGGTTCTGACTACAGCTTTTCTATTGATATTCAAAAGAAAGACTATTCCGTTGACCATTGGGAAGGGCTGTATAACGCAAATGAAGACACCATCGTTCTTGGTTTAAACACCGACGAGCCTCAAATTTATGCCTATCGCAACAACCATAATACGCTTGATCTTAATGGTGTAACATTCACTAAGGGATTATCCAATTCACTTGCAGGTATTTGGTCTAGCTCTCACGTATCTGGCGACGGTCTAGTGGCCAACAACATTAATCAGATGGATTTGATACTTCAACCTGATTTCGTGTTCATGTTTAGGGTTTCGAACGAAGAAGGGGATGAGTCCATCAAACAAGGTGTGTTTTACACAGAAGATGAGTTTTTGGTTCTGTTGTATGAAAATGGCGAGCATGGAACAACGTATAAGCTCAACAAGAATGAGCTAACGATCGAAGATTCCAATGGTGATATGTACGCCGTACTCAATAGAGTTACGCCATGATGCCTTTAACATGCGCCAAATTACGCGTGCGTACGGTAAGTCATTAATGTTGTTTAAATGTTAATCAAAAAACGGAGCTAGAGCACTAAAAGCTCCGTTTTTTGATGGAAAGACTTGTATTCTGATACCACAACCCCTACAAATAGCTTATATAGTGATACCAGAACTGCATTTTTGATCATGCAGTCTGGTATTTTTGTTGTTCGACATACAAGGATTTATGCTCATGTCTCAAGCTCCCCAGGCCAAATATCGTAAAGATTATAAAGAGCCATCTCATGCGATTACTGATATCGATCTTACTTTTGATCTATATGACAATGACACAATCGTTACGGCGGTATCAAAAGTTGCTCAAAAAGGCGATACAACAACGCTAGAACTCGATGGCGAAGGACTTGAGCTACACGCTGTAAAAGTAAATGGTGAGGATTGGGCTCATCACGAGGTGAAGGAGTCGTCGCTGGTACTGACCGATCTTCCATCCGAGTTTGAACTTGAAATCGTCACCAAAATTGATCCTGAAGCGAATACAGCACTCGAAGGTTTGTACAAATCAGGCGGCGCATTTTGTACTCAGTGTGAGGCTGAGGGCTTCCGCCGTATCACGTACTATCTAGACCGTCCGGATGTTCTAGCAAAATACACAACAAAAGTGATCGCAGATAAAGCGGTTTATCCATATTTGCTGAGCAATGGTAACCGAATTGCAGAAGGCGATGCAGAGAACGGTCGTCACTGGGTTCAATGGCAGGATCCGCATCCAAAACCAGCTTACTTGTTCGCCCTTGTTGCAGGCGACTTTGATGTATTGCGTGACAAATATACAACGATGTCAGGTCGCAGTGTTGATTTAGAAATCTTTGTTGATAAAGGTAACTTAGATCGTGCAGGTCATGCGATGACATCGCTGATCAACTCGATGAAGTGGGATGAGGAACGCTTTGGCCTGGAATACGATCTGGATATTTACATGATCGTTGCTGTTGATTTCTTCAACATGGGTGCAATGGAAAACAAAGGCTTGAACATTTTTAACTCAAAATATGTGCTGGCGAACGATCAAACTGCGACAGATCGTGATTATTTAGGCATCGAAGCTGTGATCGGTCATGAGTACTTCCACAACTGGACTGGCAACCGTGTCACTTGTCGTGACTGGTTCCAACTAAGTCTAAAAGAAGGCTTAACCGTATTCCGTGACCAAGAATTCTCTTCTGACTTAGGCTCTCGTGCTGATAACCGTATTGATAACGTACGTATTATTCGTGGTCCTCAATTTGCGGAAGATGCAAGCCCAATGTCTCACCCGATTCGTCCTGACAAAGTCATTGAGATGAATAACTTCTACACGCTAACGGTGTATGAAAAGGGCAGCGAAGTTATTCGCATGTACCATACACTCCTTGGCGAAGAGGGCTTCCAAAAAGGAATGAAACTTTATTTTGAACGTCACGATGGTACCGCCGCGACGTGTGAAGACTTTGTTTCTGCAATGGAAGATGCCACCGGTGTTGATTTAAAACAGTTCCGTTTGTGGTACAGCCAATCGGGTACACCAACGCTACGCGTAAATAGCGAATACAACGCTGATGCAAAAACTTACGCACTAACGGTAGAGCAATTTACGGAGCCGACGCAAGACCAAGCAGAAAAACAAGCGCTGCATATCCCGTTCGATATCGAGTTGTATGATTCGAAAGGTCAAGTTATCCCATTGATGAGTAACGGTGAATCTGTTCATAACGTGCTGGATATTAAACAAGATAAGCAAACGTTCGTATTTGAAAATGTCGAAGAACAGCCAGTGCCATCTTTGTTGCGTGAATTCTCGGCACCAGTCAAATTAGAATACGATTACAGCGATGACGAGTTAGTCTTCTTGATGAAGCACGCAACGAACGATTTTGCTCGATGGGACGCTAGCCAAATGCTATTGGCTAAATACATTCGTCAGAATGTGAAAAACGTTCAAGCGGGACAAGAAGTATCGCTTTCTGAAGGTGTGATAGATGCTTTCCGCGGTGTGCTGTTGGATGAAACGCTTGAGCCAGCTTTCATTGCTCAAGTTTTCTCTATGCCTTCAATCAATGAGATTACTGGTTGGTACCAGCAAATTGATATCGATGCCGTAGATAAAGTGCTAAACAGCATTACAGTGTCACTTTCTAAGGAATTAGAAGATGAGCTAAGTGCGACTTATCACACGCTTAAGCAAGCAGAGTATACGATCGACCATGCTGCTATTGGCAAGCGTGCTTTACGTAACCGTTGCCTACAGTACCTAGCACATACGGCAAAAGGTAATGATTTAGTCAACGCGCAATACGCATCTGCAAATAACATGACAGATCCGATTGCTGCGATGAGTGCTGCAAATAACGCTCAGCTCGAGTGTCGTGAAGCACTTATGGCTGATTACAGCGATAAATGGAAGCACGACGGTTTGGTTATGGATAAGTGGTTTGCACTTCAAGGTAGCAATCCTGCAGAGGATGCTCTTGAAAAAGTAAAAGCAACCATGAACCACGAAGCATTTAGTTTGAAAAATCCGAACCGTACGCGTAGCTTAATTGGCTCGTTCTTAAGTGCGAACCCTGTACGTTTCCATGATAAATCCGGTGTAGGTTACCAGTTTGCCGGTGAAATTCTTCGCCAACTAAATGATTCGAACCCACAAGTAGCTTCTCGAATGATTGATCCTTTGCTTAAGTTCCGTAAATACGATGAAGCTCGCCAAGCAATGATTCGTGCAGAACTTGAAAAGCTCAAAGCAATGGATAATCTTGCTAAAGATCTATTCGAAAAAGTGACTAAAGCACTAGACGAATAGTAAACAACACAATAGGGTGGTCATTTAGACCACCCTATTGTGTTTATGTCACTTAGTTTTCACTTCATGAACTATTACTACTTCAATCTCAACATTTCATATCAAACGTTTTTATCTCATTATTCTGGTGCGGCAAGTGTTGTTCAAGTTGTCACACACAACGGTTTGCGTTTGCAGTTACCCGCCGCGAGATTTAGGCCATTTCTTAGTCAATTGGGCGTTAGAGGCCAGTTTAGACTAACAACTGACCAAAATAATAAGTTTCTTAAGTTAGAAACTCTGTGATGTATTGTATTTGCAGAGAGTTAAATAGGAATCTTAGTCACAGAATCGGACATTTCACCTCTTACCACTACGATTAGTTGTTAAACATTTGTAATTATGCTTTTACAATGGGCACATGCATTACCTATGCTTAGTTTCTAAGGTAACAACCTAGCTACTAAGTCCCCCTACAAAACAACAATTCTAATGTGGAGTGTGAATATGACCGCGCGTGAAAATGTAGTGCCGGTTCTGCTTGAAAAGGTTTACCAACTGATTCAAGACAAACTCGAGCTTTCTCACCAAACGCTTGTAACTAAACTTGCTCAACACTTATTCAGTAACATTGCTGATGATGATCTAATTCAGCGAAACGAATCCGACCTTTATGGTGCTGTCGTTAGTCTTTGGCACCATATCAATGAAAAAAAACCAGAAGAGATTTCGGTTCGAGTATTTAACCCGACCGTAAGTCGTCAAGGCTGGCAATCCACACACACAATCGTAGAAATTGTTGTTCCAGATAGTCCATTCTTAGTGGACTCAGTCAAAATGGCTTTAGCGCGTTTGGATCTTGTTTGTCACCTAATGTTGAATAACCCAACACAGATTCAGCGTGATAAAAAAGGCCAAGTTACAGACGTAAACGGTGAGGGTGGTGTTCTTCAATCACTTTTCCACATAGAGGTAGACCGCCTTACTAGTAAAGACGAGATGCAAGCGCTTAAAGAAGAGCTGTTAAGAATTCTATCTGATACTCGCTTAGTCGTTGATGACTGGAAGCAGATGGTTGATAAGCTTAAGTTTGTTACTGATGAACTTGAGAAAAATAAAGATCGTGTTTCTATCCAAACTGATCGTATGGATGAAACGATCGCATTTCTTCGTTGGCTAGAAGATCATAACTTTACCTTTATGGGTTATAAAGATTATGACTTAAAAGAGGTCAATGGTGATACCGAACTTGTTCCTGCTAAAGAAAAAGGACTAGGTCTGTTTGCTGATGACAAGCGCGTGCGTAGCGTCAAGCTCTCTGAATTATCAGATTCAGCGCGATTAGAAGCGAAAAAACCATACGCTCTGATCATCACCAAAGGTAACAAAGCATCTCGTATCCACCGTCCGGCTTATACTGATTACATCGGTATTAAGAAGTTTGATGAAAACGGTAAAGTAATAGGTGAGCATCGCTTTACTGGTTTATATACCTCCGCCGTTTACAACCAAGCGGTACAAAGTATTCCTTTGATCCGCGAAAAAGTTGACCGTATCCTTGAAGCAAGTGGATACCGTCACGGATCATACTCATACAAAGCATTGCACAATATCTTAGAAAACTACCCACGCGACGAGTTGCTTCAAGCTAATGAAGAAGAGCTGCTTGAGGTGGGAATGGGTGTTGTACAAATGCAAGATCGTGACTTGCTGCGTTTGTTTGTTCGTAAAGACCCATTTGGTCGTTTCTTCAGTTGCATGGTTTATGTCACTAAAGATCGTTACAACACAGAATTGCGTCGTCAAACTCAACGCATTCTTAAGCAGTACTTTGGTTGCGAGCAAGAGGTTGAATTTACAACGTACTTCTCAGAAAGCCCACTAGCGAGAACACATTACATTGTTCGTGTAGACAATAACAACATTGACGTAGACGTGAAAAAGATCGAGCAAAATCTAATGGAAGTTTCTACCTCTTGGGATGACAGACTAAAAGAATCCATCATTGCTAACTTTGGTGAAAGTAAAGGCCTTCCTCTTTCAAAAGAATATATGAGTGCGTTCCCTCGCTCATACAAAGAGGACATGATGCCAGGTTCTGCGGTTGCAGATATCGAGCGCTTAGAAGCGTTAAGTGATGATAATAAACTTGGTATGTTGTTCTACCGACCTCAAGAAGAGGGAGCAGATTCCAAAGCTGTCCGCTTAAAGTTATATCATCGCGATGAACCAATTCACCTTTCTGACGTAATGCCGATGTTGGAAAACCTTGGTTTGCGTGTGATTGGCGAATCGCCATATGAGATCGAGAAAAACAACGGTCAGACTTTCTGGATCCTTGACTTCTCTATGCTGCATAAGAGCGAGAAAACCGTTGACCTTCGTGAAGCTCGTGATCGTTTCCAACAAGCATTTGCTGCCATTTGGGCGGGTAATCTTGAAAGTGATGGTTTCAACCGATTGTTATTAGGTGCGTCTTTATCTGGCCGTGAGATTTCCATTCTTCGCGCTTACGCACGATACATGCGCCAAGTCGGCTTCCCATTCAGTCAGCAGTACATCGAAGACACGCTAAGCCACTACCCAGACTTAGCGACAGGTCTAGTCAAGCTGTTCACCAAGCGATTTGATCCGAAACACAAAGGCAGCGAGAAAGGCCAAAACGATCTAATTAAAAAGCTAACAGAGCAGTTGGATCGTGTAGAGAGCTTGGATGATGATCGTATTATTCGTCGTTATATCGAAATGATCATGGCGACGCTTCGTACCAACTACTACCAAGTAGACGAGAATAAGCAGCCTAAGCCTTGGTTATCTTTGAAAATGAAGCCAAGTGATATTCCTGAGATTCCGCAGCCTGTACCTGCATTCGAGATCTTTGTTTACGCACCAGATATTGAAGGTGTTCACCTTCGTGGTGGAAAAGTGGCTCGTGGTGGTTTGCGTTGGTCAGATCGTCAAGAAGACTTCCGTACGGAGATTCTTGGCTTAGTGAAAGCGCAACAGGTTAAGAACACTGTTATCGTACCTGTGGGTGCAAAAGGCGGCTTCGTTTGTAAACGCCAGCCATCTCTCACCACGCGTGATGAAATTTTTGCGGAAGGTCAGCGTTGTTACAAACGCTTTATCCGTGCACTGCTAGATGTGTCAGATAACATCATTGAAGGAGAGGTGGTACCACCACAAAACGTTGTTCGTCACGATGAAGATGACCCATATCTAGTAGTGGCTGCCGATAAAGGCACAGCAACCTTCTCAGATTTGGCAAACTCTGTTTCTGCAGAATACAACTTCTGGCTAGGTGACGCATTCGCTTCAGGTGGTTCAAACGGTTACGATCACAAAGCAATGGGAATCACCGCAAAAGGTGGTTGGGAATCTGTTAAACGTCACTTCCGTGAAATGGGCATCAACTGTCAGACCACTGATTTTACTGCAATCGGTGTAGGTGATATGGCAGGTGACGTGTTCGGTAACGGTATGCTGTTATCGAAGCATATTCGATTGCAAGCTGCGTTTAACCACATGCACATCTTTATTGATCCAAATCCAGATTCAGCCAGCAGCTGGGAAGAGCGTAACCGCTTGTTTAATTTGCCAAGATCAAGCTGGGAAGATTACAACAAAGACTTGATCTCTCAAGGTGGTGGCATCTTCTCTCGTCGATCAAAATCGATCCAGTTGACACCAGAAATTCAGAAAATGTTAGGTACGAAGAAAGCATCTTTAGCGCCTAACGATCTGATAAAGATGATCTTGAAAATGAAAGTCGATCTGCTTTGGAATGGTGGTATCGGCACTTACGTTAAATCATCGACAGAAACTCATACAGATGTTGGTGACCGTGCTAACGACATGCTGCGCATTGACGGCCGTGACTTAAGAGCCAAAGTGGTTGGCGAAGGTGGTAACTTGGGTATGACTCAGCTTGGTCGTATCGAATACGCACTAACTGGCGGTCGAGTGAACACGGACTTCGTTGATAACGTAGGTGGCGTTGACTGTTCGGATAATGAAGTCAACATCAAGATCTTCCTCAATGGACTGGTTTCAAATGGCGATCTTACGGTTAAGCAACGTAACCAAATTCTAGAGTCTATGGAAGACGAAGTGGGTGAAATTGTCTTGGATGATGCTTACCGTCAGTCGGAGTCGATCTCTGTTACTGAACAGCAAGGTGTTGGCATTGTTAAGGAGCAAATTCGATTCATCCACACTATGGAGAAAGCAGGGTACTTGGACCGTGCTCTCGAATACATTCCTGATGATGAAACGCTAATCGAGCGTGAAAAACAGGGACTAGGCCTGACTCGCCCTGAGCTATCAGTGTTAGTTGCCTACGGTAAAATGGTACTTAAACAGCAACTTGTTACGGATGAAATCGCAAATGATGAATTCCATGCAAAACAACTTGTTGAATATTTCCCAAGTGCGTTACGACGTAACTATAAAGATCAAATGGTTAATCACCCACTGCGAGCTGAAATTATAGCTACAGCATTGGCTAACCAGATGGTTAATGAAATGGGCTGTAACTTCGTTACTCGTTTGCAAGAAGAAACTGGTGCAAGTGTTGTCGATATTGCCAATGCTTACAGTGCGGCTAGAGAAATCTTTGATTTAGAAGCAATCCTCAAGCAAACTCGCAAACTTGATAACGTTGCGACAGCGCAAGCTCAATACGAAATTATGTTTTACGTGCGCCGAGCACTGCGTCGAATTGCACGCTGGTTGCTTCGTAACCGTAGCGGCAAATGCACGGTCGGTGAGTTGATTGCTATCTACAAGCAAGATGTCAATGTTATCACTGAAACCCTAGACACTATGTTAGTTGAGTCTGAAGTTGAAGAACACAATGACTTGGCTCAAGGTTGGATAGAGAAAGGGGTTGAAGAGAAACTCGCTCACCAAGTTGCCCGCTTATCAAGCTTACAATCTGCACTGGATATTTCATCAGTGGCAAGTGAAACAGGTAAAACGGTTGAGCAAGCATCGAAACTCTACTTTAACTTGGGTGACCGTTTATCGTTGCATTGGTTCTTGAAGCAAATTAATAGCCAAGCCGTTGATAACAACTGGCAAGCACTTGCAAGAGCGGCATTCCGTGAAGATCTGGACTGGCAACAACGTCAACTTACCGCTCAGGTACTGACTTGTGGCTGCTCAACCGAAGAGCTTGATGTGATGGCTGCGTTAGAAGATTGGATTGAAACTAACGAGCAATCGTTGCACCGCTGGGAGAGTATCTTAAACGAGTTCAAAGTTGGCTCAGTACACGAATTTGCTAAGTTCTCTGTAGCACTTCGAGAGCTAGTACTTTTAAACCTCAACTGCTCATCGAAAGAGTAGTGGAATAATCAAGTCATAAGTAAAAGCCTCGTTATTTAACGGGGCTTTTTATTATCTATTATTCACATTTGGAACGAAAATAGTTACATTGTCACATTGAGTTGAAATTAAAACAGAGTGAAATCGATTGCTTTTAAGCGGTTAGTTACGATTTTTATAGCAGAAACTTGATTGTAATTGTTTGTTTTATATTTGAAAATCTTATAAAGATATAGGTTTTTACTTATTACGTTCATTTTCATTGAATTACGATGAAAAACGGTAAATAATATTGTCCCGTTTATACGGGGCTTTTTTCTTTCGGAGGCACAATGCTTTACCGTCTAGCCAGAACTGGCTTTTTCCAACTCGATGCCGAGAAGGCACATGATCTTGCAATCAAGAACTTCCAACGCTTTAACGGCACACCACTTGATCTCTTTTACCGCCAACAGTTACCAACTCGTCCAGTTGAGTGTATGGGTCTAACATTCCGTAACCCTGTTGGTCTTGCGGCTGGTTTAGATAAAAACGGCGAATGTATTGAAGCATTTGATGCCATGGGCTTTGGCTTTGTCGAAGTCGGCACTGTAACGCCACGACCACAACCAGGTAATGATAAACCACGTTTATTCCGTTTAGTGGAAGCAGAAGGGATCATCAACCGCATGGGCTTTAATAACCTAGGCGTTGATAATTTGATCGAGAATGTTAAACGAGCAAAATTCAATTGTGTTCTCGGAATTAATATCGGTAAAAATAAAGATACGCCAATTGAAAAAGGGGCAGAGGACTACCTGATTTGTATGGAAAAAGTGTATGAGTATGCTGGCTATATTGCAGTAAACATCTCATCGCCAAACACTCCAGGTCTTCGTTCACTTCAATATGGTGAAGCGCTTGATGAACTGCTTTCCGAATTAAAAGCGAAACAAGCGGAGTTATCAGAGAAGTACAACAAGTATGTCCCGTTAGCATTAAAGATTGCGCCAGATTTAAGTGACGATGAAATCTGCCAAATCTGCGATTCTTTATTGAAAAACAATATAGATGGTGTGATCGCGACTAACACAACTTTGGATCGCACGATCGTAGAAGGGATGAAACACGCCAATGAGGCAGGTGGCTTGAGTGGTCGCCCTGTGCAATCACGCTCTACGGAGGTCGTACGTAAGCTTCATGAAGAGCTTGGAGACAAACTTCCAATTATCGGTGTTGGTGGTGTAGATTCCTATGTTGCAGCCAAAGAAAAGATCATGGCAGGCGCTAAACTTGTTCAAGTCTACACTGGCTTTATTTACCACGGCCCAGGTCTCGTACGTGATATTGTTAAGAATCTTTAACATATACATCAAAAACTACTGAAAAATCAGTACCTGTTACATAAAAAAGAGGACTTTGTTTCCTCTTTTTTTTTATCCGTTCGTTTGTAGAATTTAAAAATCACGAGTAGGTAATTAAGCGTCTTACCTCTTTACCACTGATTTAACTAGTCAAGAGAGAACGGAATAATGCTTAAACCCAGCGACAAATGGAATTGGTATTTTGACGAGCAAAAAGCTTGCTTAATGCTGGATCTGGGGGAGGAAATGATTTTCCAAACCAATCTATCCCGAAAATTGTTGGTTAACTGTGCCTTCTCAAACAGTGAATTTACCGTTGATGACGCCAGCGCATTTCAAACGTTTAATGAGCGCATTCGCTGTCTCGATATCAGTGAATATCGCCAAGCTGAATTAACACTGTATTGTGTTGCTGCAAAGCGTTTTCATAAACCTGTACAGCCTAAGAGCTGGTTCTTCGATGCACAGTCCTCTGATTATGAACCTCAAGAAGGGGACATGGTCTTTCTCACAAATCAATATTCTGATGGTATGTTCATCGTTCTAGAACCAGGCGAAACATCGAGCTTATGTGCTTATGTTAACCAAGAAGCCTTTGTTCTTGATGGCAATAAGGCGCTTCAATTTGGGCAGCCGATTAAAGTAATGCATGATCGCATGGCTTGTGCAAATCACCTCTTTGCAATGCCCCCTATGGCAATGGTGGGTTAAAGCTGTTTAATTTTTCTTTATTTCGTTCCTTTGTTTGCCTTAATCGACCTTATTGGGTCGATTTTTTTTGTCCTTTCCTCTGACACTCCAATCCGAAAGACCATGAAACTGTTTGTTTTCTATGCATGCAAACATGAAGCTGGTCACTTTTATTTTACTTATTTCAATTTGATTACTCCTTTAATTAGGCAACCTAGCGCCTAAAACAACCCTATTTATTCCCCTATAAAGGGTATTTGTAAGTAATTTACATCAACCAATCACAGCTGGTATATACCAAAAGGCGTGTAAATAAGTATTCACTTCTTCTAAAGGAAACAAAATACGTTCATGAATGAAAAACATTCAAACTAAAGATGTTGAAAGTTTTAGACCATTTGAGTGGTGATGATTTGAACTAACGGGTGGGAAAATACCTTTAAAAACGAGGCATTGATCGTAAAGTCAGGTATAATTGAAGCCATTTTTTATCAGCGAAAGAACACTATGAATCAATATCTCGCGGTAACTTCAAATGGCATGGAAAATTTGCTTGTTGAAGAACTGACTAAACTAGGCATTGAAAATGCGAAACCAGTACAGGCAGGCGTAAAATTTAAAGCGACAAACGAACAGGTTTATCGCTGTTGTTTGTGGAGCCGTTTAGCGTCTCGATTTGTACGTGTTTTATCTGAGTTCACGTGTAACAACGACATGGACTTGTATCTATCCACTTCCACTATTAACTGGGTTAACCAATTTCATAGCTCTAAACGCTTTGTTGTGGACTTTAACGGCACAAACCGTGAGATTAGAAATAGCCAATACGGGGCTATGAAGGTCAAAGATGGCATCGTAGATTGCTTTGAGAATAAAGGCTTGCCACGTCCTAATATCAGCAAAGAACGCCCAGATATTCGTATTCACGTTCGTTTGCATAAAGATAAAGCGTTGCTTGGGGTAGACATGGTAGGTAGTGGTCTTCATCAGCGTGGTTATCGACCAGAATCGGGTCGTGCGCCATTACGTGAAACGCTTGCTTCTGCGATTATCATGCGTTGTGGCTGGGATGGGCATCAACCATTACTCGATCCAATGTGTGGTTCTGGTACTTTGCTTATTGAAGCGGCAATGATGGCAGCCAACATGGCACCTGGCGTTAAGCGCAAACAATGGGGCTTCGAAGTTTTGGAAGATTTTGAACCGGAGACCTGGGCTGAGATTAAATCAGAGGCTAATGTTCAAGCTAGACGAGGTGTCAGGAAAGTTGACGCTAAGTTTTTTGGATTCGATAACGACCCCAAAGTATTAAAAGTCGCTCAAGAAAACGCCCGCAGAGCAGGTGTTGAAGAGTTGATTGAGTTTGCGCAAGGTGATGCTGCAACTATTACTCGTCCCGCAGGATTTGAACACGGTGTTATCGTTTCAAACCCACCTTACGGTGAGCGTCTAGGAACTGAGCCGGGGCTGATTGCGCTCTATACCGCATTCGGGGGACAGCTAAAATCTGAGTTTGGCGGATGTAAAGCATCTATCTTCTCTAGCTCAGACGAGCTCTTGAGTTGCCTTCGTATGCGCGCTGATAAACAGTTTAAATTGAACAACGGTGCGTTACCGTGTCACCAAAAGAACTACAGCATTGCCGAGCGCAGCGCTGATGAAGTTAAAGGTGCAGATACTAACGTTCAAATCGCACCAGACTTCTCAAACCGTTTGAAGAAAAACATTGGCAAGATTGGCAAGTGGGCGCGTAAAGAGAAACTAGACTGCTATCGTATCTACGATGCAGACCTTCCAGAATACAACGTAGCGATCGACGTGTACGGCGATCAAATTGTGATTCAAGAGTACGCAGCACCTAAGAACATCCCTGAAGAAAAAGCCAAGCGTCGTCTAACGGACATTATCCGTGCGACGATTCAGGTGACCGGTGTCGAAGCGAACAAAGTTGTACTGAAAGTTCGTGAGAAGCAGAAAGGTCGAAGCCAGTACCAAAAATTAGGTCAGGTATCAGAGACGCTCGAAGTAAACGAGTACGGTGTGAAGCTGATCGTGAACCTTCATGACTACCTAGACACAGGCCTGTTCTTGGATCATAAGATCACTCGTCGTCGTCTTGGCGAAATGGCACAGGGTAAAGATTTCCTTAACTTGTTTGCTTACACTGGTAGTGCAACAGTGCACGCTGCAGTTGGTGGTGCGCGTTCCACTACAACTGTCGATATGTCAAACACCTACTTGAACTGGGCGAAAGACAATATGCAGCTTAATGGCTGTGTAGGGCGCCAACATAAATATGAACAAGCGGACTGTTTGCAATGGCTAGAAAACGCAAAAGGTGAGTACGACTTGATCTTTATTGACCCACCTACGTTCTCTAACTCTAAGCGTATGGAAACATCATTCGATGTACAACGTGACCACATTAAGCTAATGAAGAACCTCAAACGTTTACTGAGAAGTGAAGGCACAATCGTATTTTCAAATAACAAACGTCACTTCAAGATGGATGAAGAATCACTCGCTGAATTAGGTTTGAAGGCTCAGAATATTTCTTCTCAAACGTTACCATTAGATTTTGCGCGTAATAAACAGATTCATAACTGTTGGCTAGTAACGCACGCGTAGTATAAACAAAAGGATTAATACGTGCTGATATTGTATAGCACGGAGGGATGCCATCTTTGTGAGATGGCATTTGCTCTAGTAGACCAAGTCGGTTTGGCCGAGCAAACAGATATCATTGATATTGCGTTCGATGATGTACTATTTTCTCGTTACGGCGTCACAATACCCGTATTAAAATATCAAGATTCTGAGTTGAACTGGCCGTTTGACTTAGAACAACTCACACATTGGTTGGATAATAATGGCATTACTTACCATTCATAACGCACAACTTGCATTTGGTGACCACCCATTGCTAGACAAAGCGGAGTTCGCTCTTCAAGAGAACGAACGCGTTTGTTTAGTTGGTCGTAACGGAGCAGGTAAGTCCACGTTAATGAAAGTGCTTGCCGGCGACATTTTGTTGGATGATGGCAAGATTCAAATAACTCAAGACGTAGTAGTTTCTCGGCTTGAACAAGATCCACCGCGCAATCAAGAGGGTACGGTTTACGAATACGTATCTGGCGGTTTGGCTGAAATCGGCGAACAATTGAAGATCTATCACGATCTTCTCGATCTTGTTGCTCAAGACCCAAGTGAGAAGAACATTAACCGTTTGGCGAAAGTTCAAGAGCAGCTTGATCATTCTAATGCTTGGCGCTTTGATGACCGTGTTAACAACGTACTTGGCGCTTTAAAACTAAGCCCAGAAACCAAACTGACCGATCTATCCGGTGGCTGGCAACGTAAAGCTGCTTTAGCTCGTGCTCTGGTTTGTGATCCTGATGTATTGCTTCTTGATGAACCAACAAACCATCTCGATGTGACAACGATCGAATGGTTAGAGAACTTCTTAAAAGACTTCAAAGGCTCGATCATCTTTATTTCTCACGACCGTGCATTCATCAAGTCGATGGCGACACGCATCGTTGACTTAGATCGCGGTCAATTAGCTTCTTTCCCTGGTAATTACGAACAGTATTTGAATGACAAAGAAGAAATGCTTCGCGTCGAAGAAATGCAAAATGCTGAGTTCGATAAGAAACTAGCTCAGGAAGAAGTGTGGATTCGTCAAGGTATTAAAGCACGTCGTACTCGTAATGAAGGCCGTGTTCGAGCCCTTAAAAAACTTCGTGAAGAGCGTCGTGACCGTCGTGAAGTTCAAGGTAAAGTTAACCTAAACATCGATGATGCTTCTCGTTCAGGTAAGATTGTATTTGAAGCAGAAAATGTATCTTTTGCTTACGAAGGCAAGACAATTGTCGACGACTTTAGCTTTAACATCATGCGTGGTGACCGTATTGCACTTATCGGACCAAATGGCTGCGGTAAGAGTACGGTACTTAAATTGCTATTAGGGCAATTGGAAGCGCAGTCTGGTCGTTTACACTGCGGAACAAAATTAGAAGTCGCGTACTTTGATCAGTACCGAGAGATTTTGGATCCAGAAAAGACAGTGATCGATAACTTAGCGGATGGGAAACAAGAAGTAATGGTTGGGGGACGTCAGCGTCATGCGCTGAGTTATCTCCAAGACTTCTTATTTGCACCTAAGCGCGCCAGAACCCCGGTTAAGGCACTTTCCGGTGGTGAGAAAAACCGATTATTGCTAGCCCGTATCTTGTTGAAACCAAACAACTTACTTATTCTTGATGAACCAACTAACGATTTGGATATCGAAACGTTGGAACTTTTAGAAGAAATGCTTGCCAATTATCAGGGTACATTATTGTTAGTGAGTCACGACCGTGAGTTCGTAGACAACACAGTAACAACCAGCTGGATTTTTGAGGGTAACGGTATAATCGAAGAGTTCGTTGGTGGTTATCATGATGCTAAACAGCAGCGTGACCAAGTTCTTGCTTCGCGCAGTCAGGTTGAAAAACCAACGAAGAAAGAGAAAGTGGTTGAGGAAACTCCCAAAACTACGCAACCTAAGAACAATTCGAAGAAGTTATCGTATAAGCTGCAAAGAGAATTAGAGGCTCTACCAGCTAAACTTGAACAATTAGAGTCGGATATCGAGAGCCTTCAGGAGCAAGTGAACGATCCAGAGTTCTTTGCTAAACCTGTAGAGCAAACTCAGCCGGTATTGGAACAGCTTGCTGCACTAGAGCAGGAGTTGGAAATCGCATTCGAGAGATGGGAAGAACTCGAAGCAATGCAACAGGATAGTTAAGAATTCAATGAATTGTAGTAATAAATTCAAATTGACCGCCATTGCAATGATGGTTGGTACCACAATGAACGCACAGGCGGCATTGTATCAAGTTGTTGAGGTTTCACCTCAGGATCATGGTTCAAACGGTGACTACCAAACGGCTTACGGGGTTGCAATTCAACAGGGCGATGCAGGTACAGATCCTTCAACAGGTTCACCTTTCGCTTTAGGCTGCTTTGATGCAGCAGCAAACTGCACGCCAGAGCAGTTTAAACTTGCAATGGAAACTCGCACTACGCCGATTTCAGCGACACAAGCCGTGGATGGGAACAGCTATCGTGAAGAAATCCCATTCGGATTAGACGCTGGCTTTTATTACATCCAAGAACTCAAAGACTTTGAGCGTTACTGTTACAACCAGCTTCGCTATTCCACCTGTGACTCATGGGCTTCAGTAAACTGGACGCCGTGGAATAAAGAACGTAGTAAAGACTTTACTTCTAATGCGTTAGCGTTCATAGAAGAAGATTCTGCTGCTTATAAAAATGAATATAACAATGTTATCAACCAGCTTACCGAGGGTGGTGCAGCTGTCGGTAATCAGAGTAAAGTTAGCACAGAAAATACTTCTACATTAGAAACACGAAATACCGTAGTTGCACCAGTAGAGCCAAATATTCTTACTGGCGATAGTGACGCAAGTGTTGTGCAAAGCCATGCTTGGAGCACAGACGGCATTTTTACTGTTGGCAGTGTTTCTCGAACAGCAAGCAATACCAATGGATCTCACCACACATCAAAAGCAGCGATTTGGGATCAAAGCGGAACCGTCAGTGAATTGGCTTGGCCTAGTGGCACATCTAAAGATGGAGAAAGGTTAGCTCAAGGGAGCATGCGTGACCTTGTCACTGATGGAACAACGGTCTATGGCGTAGGTTACAACACTTACAGTGATGATAACTACCTGAATGCGACTGTTTTTGTCGGAACTCTAGAAGCCGAAGGTAGCGTTGAAAACGCAACTTGGAAAAATAAAGTTGTTGTAGGAGCTAGACAGCGCGAAGGTGATGATACGGTTCATACAAACTCACGCTTAACCGACGTTAACTCTAATTTTGTTGCTATTGGTGAAGCGAAACGTTCGGGCGGATACTTAATGCCAACGGGCTCTGCTCCGAATCGTCTCTTTATCGTAGATGATGTTCGTAAGGATTCTATTAGCGCTTTTTACCCAACTACTGGCATTTTCTTTAGCGGTGCGGGCGGTAAGATGGGCGGTATCAACTCTTACAATGAAATCGTCGGGCAACTTGATGCGGAAACGACTCGTGAAGACGATGGCAAGCCACGTCGTAAGCGCGGTTTTATCTATCCATATAGCCTAGGTGGCGAGACTAGTGAACGTGCTGCAACATTGTTTAATGGAAAAGCTTGGTTCCTAGACAGTTTGACTAATGGCGGTGATTACTCTGAACAAAACAATCAGTTCCGTATTATCGACGCAACTGATATCAATGATGCAGGTGTGATCTCTGGTACTGCTATGAAATGTGCAGGTGGTTATAGCACAACAGCAAACAATGCGACATGTAGCTCTGAAGAGCAAATTGTAGCAGTCAAACTAGTACCTATTGCTGACGCAATTAAGGACGACATCGTATCTCGAAGCATTGACTCAACGACGACAGAGCGTCAAGGTGCAGGCCTTGGTTGGTTAGCTTTGACCATGCTTGGATTGTTTGGGTTCCGTAGAAAATAGTTAAAAATCGTCAGTAATTTTTAAATCAAGCAGAGGCTCACACATTTGAGTCTCTGCTTTTTTTATGCCTTGAGAAATTGCCTACTTTGATCGATTCTTATAAGTGGAGTCATAAAAACTCCATCAAAGTTTCACAATAACAGCTGTACGTTAGTAAATGGACCTGTATGAGGAATTAACTATGAAGAGACAAAAGCGTGATCGCCTAGAACGAGCTCAATCTCAAGGCTACAAAGCTGGATTGAATGGAAGGTCTCAAGAGGCTTGCCCATATCAACAAGTTGATGCTCGGTCGTATTGGTTAGGTGGTTGGCGTGATGCCAGAGATGAAAGACAATCTGGTCTCTACAAATAAACTCTCCACATACAAAAAGAAGGATTCGAAAGGGCTCTACGGAGCCTTTTCTACATTATAGGGACATAGGGAAGTAGGTTAACACTCGATAACAAAAAGGCTCCTAAATAGGAGCCTTAATAAATCGATTAAAATCGTGATTAGAAGCTTGAAGTGTCTTGGAACAAGCCAACTTTCAAATCTTTTGCTACGTAGATTTCTTTGCCGTCCACACATACACGACCGTCAGCCAAACCCATCACAAGCTTACGGTTTACAACGCGTTTCATGTGGATTTCGTACGTCACTTTTTTCGCTGTTGGCAGGATCTGACCTGTAAACTTCACTTCGCCAACACCCAGAGCACGACCTTTTCCTTTGCCACCAACCCAGCCAAGGAAGAAACCAACAAGTTGCCACATCGCATCAAGGCCAAGACAACCCGGCATTACTGGGTCGCCAGGGAAGTGGCAGTCAAAGAACCACAAATCTGGAGTAATATCCAATTCCGCCAAGATCAAACCTTTACCAAAATCGCCTTCAGTCTCAGACATTTTAGTAACACGATCCATCATTAGCATGTTTGGCGCAGGAAGCTGAGGGTAACCAGGCCCAAACAGTTCGCCTTGGCTAGAAGCAAGTAGATCGTCACGGTTATAAGAATCACGTTTGTTTTGCATTATCAATTACTCCAATTTTTGATAGCTGCATCTTAGTGAACACGTGTACGCTAAACAACTCCGATCAGTACTAGACAAACCAGTTTTTGATGCGCTGCACAATTCCTTCTGGATGCTCATGTCTTTCAAAGTTTTCAATACGTTCCGCTATTTTGCCAATAATGCTATCGTCTTCACCTCTAAAAGGTTTATTCATTACAATCGGAATAGCTTCATCTACGGTAGAAACGGACCAAATATGGAACTCACCATTTTTAATGCTTTCTATTACATCTTTATGTAATGCAAGGTGTTTAAGGTTTGATTTTGGCATCACAACACCTTGATTTCCTGTAAAACCTTGATGTTTACAAACCTGATAAAAACCTTCAATTTTTTCGTTCAAGCCACCAACGGCTTGCACTCGACCAAACTGATCAACAGCCCCTGTAACCGCAACTTGTTGATTAATTGGAGATTCAGATAAAGCACTTACCAAGCAACAAAGTTCTGCAAGAGATGCGCTGTCACCATCAACTTCACTATAAGACTGTTCAAATACGATGGAGGCTGAGTAAGGCAGTGGTTCATCCAGTTTCAGAGCAGAGCTCAAGAAAGCTTGCATAATCATCATGCCTTTTGCATGTAGATTGCCTCCAAGCTCAGCTTTGCGCTCAACATCGGAAACATCGCCATCACCAAAATGAATTACACAAGATATTCGTGCAGGCTCACCATAGCTGACAGGGTGCCCAGCCATATCAATAACGGTTAGGCCATTGATTTGACCAACTTGTTCCCCAGTTGTCTCAATGATGACTTGGCCATCTAAAATATCGTACACGGCACGCTGAGGAAGGTAAGATTCTCGGTAATACTTGTCGTCAATCGCTTTATCTAACGACTTGTAATCTAATGCGTGACCATCACTGAACTGGCTGGCAAGCGTTAGAAGTTGAGAGTGCCACATTACTCCTAAAGGCAGATAATGTTGATCTTCAGTAAATCTCATACCGGCTAGCAACAATCTTCTAAAACCACATTCAGTTAAGTGAGGCAGCTGATATTGAGAACATATCCAGTTCACTAAACCAAAGTAATCTGTCAAATTCTGCTCTGACAGATGAATATCTTCTTCAACTTCCGTATACATGGCAAAGCCAGAACAGAAGTCTTCATCGATGTATTCTAGCTCTGCTAACTGACTTCTTTCTCCTGTTACAATCAGTTTTACATCATAAGCTTTAGCTTGCGGTACTGAAGTAGGTAAACGAGTAGGGCTTAGGTTCAGTGGCTCGATAAGGTTTTGTTGAATTGCAGACTTTATATTTGGCCAAAGCCCTGGGTTAGCCAAAATTAGATTAGCCGGTACAATTAAGTAACCGTTATCTGCCTGTGAAATTAAACCAGGTTGGAAGGCAATATCACCACTTACATCAACACTGTAACGGTCAAATAAACGTTTGGCATCAAGTGATTCCGAAAAAACTATCGCAGCGTTAGACTGGCTCTGAAGAGCTTTACTGATGAACTCTCTATATACAGAATTATCTACGCAGTTAATGAGTAGTACTCGCGTCAATCCGGAAATTTTTGAAAAACGAGATATCGTTGCCGACATTCTCGGTTGGAGATCAGTAAAAGACTTCTTTGTTAACGAAGGTGCAGACTTTAAAAGTGCTTCGTACTGCTCAAGTGAAGGTGTTACGTCTTGCCAATTAAGTTGGTTCATTAAAATTCATCGTAATTCAATCTTGCCGACATTATAACGAAACGGACTATAACACCCTAGCACCAATTTGGTTTGCTCTCGGCATTCATCTCTCAATGAACAATACTTAGACAAATGAGTGATCAACATCGATACTTCTAAGAGTTTTATTTGCCCAAGTAAACCATCTGGGTTACGCTGTCACTAGGTTATGTTTATGGGTCGGAACAAATGAAATATCAGCAGCTTGAGAATCTAGAATGTGGGTGGAAATGGAAGTATCTCATCAAAAAATGGAAAGATGGTGAAGCGATTACCCGACATATTGATACAAGCGAAGCAGATGCAGCGGTCGCAGAACTAAAACGCCTTGAACACGAGCCTACACTTGTCTTAGCTTGGATAGAAAACCACATGTCAGAAGAGTTAGATAATAAACTCAAGCAGGCTATCCGAGCGAAACGGAAACGTCACTTCAATGCAGAGCAAGTCCATACAAAGAAGAAATCCATTGATTTAGATTACCGAGTTTGGGAAAAGCTTTCTAGTAGAGCGAATGAACTTGGTTGTACGTTATCTGACGCAATTGAATATTTGCTTTCCGAAGCGTCGAGAAGTGAAAAAGCGAGTCAAAAAGTTACCTCAATTAAAGAGGATTTGAGTAAATTGCTATCTAGCTAGGATAGGGAGTGCCAAATGTTATATGTAATCTTAATTGCAGCCATCGTGATCTTTTGGTTGATCGCAGTCGATAGGCCGGTGTTAAAAGTAAAGTTCGATAATGGCCATATTAGTAACGTAAAAGGGCATCTACCTCCTTCTTTCAAACACAACTTACAGGATATTAGTGAGCATAACCCGTTTACTGGTGAAATGAAGGTGTATAGCCAACGAACAGGAATGCGCTTAAGCTTTTCCAAAGGCATTCCCAAAAAAGTTCAACAGAGGATTCGTAACGTTTTTCCGCACCAGGGCTTCAAAGCAAACAAAGGCAAGAAGCGCGCTTAATTACATATCAGTTACTTCATCATGTTAAATGGGACGCAATGTGGCGTCCCATTTTCGTATCTACAGAAAAATTACTTATCATCGAACAATCAACAACATAAACGGACCAAAACGATGAGATACGTTGTAACTTTAATGGTATTGATCTTTGCAAGTAATTCAGTTTTTGCTGACGATTCAGAAACGAACCTGTTGGCTAAAAAGATTAAGACTAAGCTTCAAAAGAAAGTAGACAATAAGTTTGATGGCTATCAAGGTTATTGTGACGTCATGATAGAAATGGAGCACAAAAGTAAAAACGCAGTATTAAAAAGAGTAACCAGCAGTGGTGACCAAAAAGTGTGTAGGTACGTTAAGTCCAACTTGAAGAAAGGAAAACGCTATCGTTACAAATACCCCGAAAAGTACATTCGCCTCCATATAACCACAGGCTTATAATTGTTTCAGAACGCAACTGAGCTCGTGATTTTTGGCAGATTTCGTTGCGGAGCGATTAGAGCGTTTAGCTGATTTTTGCTGTTGTACGAGGCGAGTATGAAAGGCTTTTTTGTTTGGTAGCGCTTAAGTTAGTAATCGTGATGCCATTGAGTGGCAAATTCAGTGAGTTGGCCATCATCACCATACATAGATTGATTCAGGTGCTTACGGAAGGACACGCCAGTAAGTCGGGGACTAAGCGCGCATCAATTTTCAATAAGAGATTTGATTTGCTTCGTAAGCATAACCACAAACCAAACTAGCGATGGCAAGTCCACAGGAACCTCGGTTAAAGCCTCAAAAGCAAACAATGTTGTTAATCTTAGGAGGACATTTTAAAGTAGCTAAAACCGGACATTATTGCTTTGAGATCTCACTCCTTAGTGCGCATTATATGTGTTATGTTAAATTATGTATTGCTGTACGCTAAATGTTGTCTGAGTATGCTCCTATTCCCCTGCAGATTTTAAATTTAAGGGCCTTACAGTGAGCATTAAACATAATCGTTATTTACCATAAAATACTTAATATAGATCTTAATAATCTATCGATTGTTAAGATCTATATTAACGCCTTTTTACTTATTGAAATGACTGTATAGCTTCAAAGATATCTTGTCTTCTAACTGGCTTGGAAATGAATCCGTCCATCCCGGCATCCAGGCATTTATCTCTATCGCTTTCTAGCGCATGTGCAGTTAACGCTATAATTGGAGTCTTGAGGCCTTTATCTCGAATAAGCCTTGTTGCAGTAATTCCATCCATCACCGGCATCGAGACATCCATGAGAATCAAATCGATTAAATCCTCATGCTCCTCTAAAAATGTTAATGCCTCTGCTCCATGGCTTGCGATATGAACATTATGGCCAAGCTTATTTAAGATAAGCTTTATTACGAACTGATTCGACTCGGTATCTTCTACGACGAGAAGTTCCATTGCTTTTGTCGGTTGATTGGTTTCGATTCTAACTGGACGATTTTGATTACAACGAGTCAAAACTGGAATCGAAATCGTAAAGGTTGAACCAACATGCTCATCACTTTTAACGGCAATCTTTCCACGCATCATTTCAACTAAATGCTTGGTTATTGCGAGCCCCAGTCCTGTACCACCGAAGCGTCTCGTGATGGAACGGTCTCCTTGATGAAATGCCGTAAACAAGTGCTCTTGCTTTGCTTTAGATATACCAATTCCAGTGTCAGATATTGAGATCACAAGTTCAGCATCTTGCTCAGATACAGAAACTTTTACTTCACCTTCGTCTGTAAACTTTATTGCATTCCCTATTAGATTAAACAGGATTTGAGATAACCGCGTGGAGTCAATCCAAAATTGTTTGTCATTAGTGACAGTACAGTTGAGTTTAAATTGGAGATTTTTCTTCTTAGCTATTTGTTTTTGCTGAGAAATGACAAAAGTGACAGTGTCTCTTAAATTAATCCATTGTTCATTGAGCTGAAAGCGACCTGACTCGATTTTAGAGAGATCAAGAATGTCACTGATTATCGCGAGAAGTAACTCTGCAGAGCACTCCATTTGGCTCAACGCATCAATTTGTTCTTCTGACAAGGTTGATTGCTTCAGTATATCTAGCATTCCAAGAACGGAATTTAAAGGGGTTCTTATTTCATGGCTCATCATCGCTAAGAACTCCGACTTAGAGCGGTTCGCAAGCTCTGCTTCTTCTCTTGCTTTAGCGAGCTGAGTTGTTCTTACCTCAACGATACGTTGTAACTTCTCTTTGGTCTCGATATCAATGACCGCCCTTTCAATTAAGGGACGAAACCGCCTCAAGGTTTCCTTATTCTCTATGCTAAAGTGCCCTTTCTGAGCTCCAATAAGTAGGATTACGGTTTGCGTTACTTCTGAACGTATACCAGTTAAAACGACCGAGTTTACATGGCTTTTTATAAAGCTGTTTAAGTTAACAAACTCAGCGAGTTTATCTGGCTCGAACAGTAGAATGCATTCACCATTGAGAGCTCTTTGATAGGTGTTACCGTGTAACCAGGATACATTATCAAATACGCTATTAGTTGATATCAATGTCTTGAAGGGATATCGTTCACCATCACGAGTCAGTACAATAAAATCATCGAAGTTGATGTACTTTTTGAGGACATTGTTTAATCCCGTAAATATCTCATGCCGATTCTTTGCCTCACTCATCGCAGATATCGCGGAAAGAATGGCCTTGTTTTCATCAGCGAGTAGTCGTTCTCTTTGTCTAGCCTGCTTTAGCTCAACTAACGCTTCTTGAAGCGCTTCCTGTTGATATATGTCTAAGTATTTATCTTTCATAAGGTTTATGGAATATAGCCGATGAAATCATCAGGTTTCCATGTCCATTCTCACCACCAATAAATCTACCTTGCTCGCCGAAAGTAAAAGGGCAAATAAAAGGCAAATGTTCTAGTTCTTGGTTAATTTGTTCACAAACGCTATTCATGTCTTGCATTAAGTGCAACATGGGACCTGCGCAAAAGATATTTATCACTCCAATTTTTCGAGACTCTTCTAATTTTTGGTTAAAAGCGGCATTGACGACTTTTGCAGCGCGCGCAACGAGATGCTCACGACTTCCTTTCATTAATGTGAGCTCGTCACCCTCTTCTATTCGTGTAAACAACTCGATTCCACCATCTGGCGTCTCACGGATCGGATGGGATAACTTGTAATATGGGCGATCATAGAGATGACCTGCGATCCGCCCTAATGGATAAGCACTCGAGTTTGTAAACAGCATATTATCTTTACCTACTTGGTTATCCTGGTGATTTGTCCACCTTCTATAAACATTGAGCGCAGGTTCATTATCAATTTCAAGTAAGCATCTATCGTTGGTCTTGGTTGCAACACCTTTGATATTAGTTGGTGTATGCCCAGCGCTGAAAGCGATATCAACAGGTTGAGAGGAGTAAAAGAGAGTTAAGCTTAAACCTGAAGTTTGAGAGCCTTGGGCGGTTATCACAGACCATTTCCCAGCGATGTTATTATCAGCGGCCGAACCACCAATAATTGGAATTAGAGTTCCAAATCTTTCATCTATAGACGCAATGATTGATTCCTCTTGCCCTGGTGTAGCATGAAGTAGAATTAAGTTTGGTACCTCTCCTACACGGTTTGCGTTCTCAAGGGCCATATCCAAAGCCTTGGTGACGCTGTCACCTGAGTTGTGATTAGAAATACCAGTACCATAAGCATGAGGACCTGTATCATAAACAGCAAGTGCCGCAATTACTGGTCCTGTATGAAAGCCCTGATCTGTCATTACGGCTTGACATGAACTGGCGCCATGAAAAGGCACACCAGGAAAATGCGCAAGAAACGCTTCTCGAATCAACTCGAAATTGTATTCTTCCGTGTAGTAACACATCACGTAAGACAAGTTCTGTTGTGTCAATTCTGACCTGAGCGTTTTTATCGCTGAGTCTTCATCTTTAATATGAGTAAAAACTGATTGGCAATGCATACGATTTTATAATTGGATATCACTCTGCTGTTATACCATTCCAACCAATTTTCTCTAGGTAAGAAGGTGTTAATTTCATTAATAAGTTACGATTATCTCGTGATAGATCGTATTTATAATTGAACTACAACAATGTTTTCACCTTTTTTAAAGGTGATTTTTTTCGATTCAGGCATGATGTCCCATTCAACTGACTTATGCTTTTCGTTGAGATTGATAAAATTACCAGATTGATTTAGATCAATTTTTAGAGTGCTACTTTCTGTCGTTTCGAGCGAAATTCCCATTGAGTCACGATTAATCGTGATTATTTCTCCTTCAATTGTTACATCGCATCGTTCTTTTTGTGAACAGTCAACGCTATTAACGCTCTCGTGTGTAAAGGTACGCCAGAAAAATGCGCCTATTAAAACACTGAGCATGATTAAGATTTGTGCAAGTCGCGCCTTTGTTAACTTTTGTGCAGGCATAATTACTAATATCCTTGTTACAAACTTCAAACTTTTTAAATAAAAAATGATTTCCAGAGGTCCAGTAAGGTTACTACCCTGTCATTGAATTGTTAATTCAAGTATAGTGTCACGCTGAAAATGCCACTTTTTATTAAAGTCAGCAATGGAAATAAGGTGATGATAACACTTGAATTCTAGAGTTTACTTGGGTGGTGTTACGACGCAAGTCGTGTTGGAAGTAAAAGTGTAGTTAATTAGAAATTGGAAGCATGCAAATGAGCCAAGTAAAGCAGCTTGAACAAAACTACAACTATACAGTCGTTCGCCAATTTACCCTTGTGACCATTTTATGGGGCATAGTTGGTATGGCTGTTGGTGTTTTGATTGCCGCTCAATTAGTTTGGCCACAGCTAAACTTTGATACGCCGTGGTTGACGTACAGTCGCTTACGTCCACTGCATACTAATGCGGTAATTTTTGCGTTTGGTACCAGTGCTCTGTTCGCAACGTCTTATTATGTTGTACAGCGCACATGTCAAACACGTCTTTTTGGTGGCCCACTCGTTGCCTTCACCTTTTGGGGTTGGCAAGCAATCATCCTGGCAGCAGCCATTACTTTGCCTCTCGGTTTAACATCGGGTAAAGAGTATGCTGAGCTAGAATGGCCTATTGATATCGCAATTGCGCTAATATGGGTATCATATGCGGTGGTGTTCTTCGGCACACTAGTGAAGCGAAACACGTCACATATTTATGTGGCAAACTGGTTCTTCGGTGCCTTTATTATCACAGTAGCAGTACTTCACATCGTGAACAGCATGGCTATTCCTGTGTCACTTGGTAAATCTTACTCGATTTACTCGGGCGCAGTGGATGCGATGGTTCAGTGGTGGTATGGACACAATGCGGTAGGTTTCCTACTGACCGCTGGTTTCCTAGGTATGATGTACTACTTCGTTCCTAAACAAGCTGAACGTCCTGTTTATTCTTACCGTCTATCTATCGTTCACTTCTGGGCACTTATTTCTCTATATATTTGGGCAGGCCCTCACCACCTTCATTATACAGCGCTACCAGACTGGACTCAGTCTCTAGGTATGGTTATGTCGCTGGTTCTATTTGCTCCTTCTTGGGGTGGTATGATCAACGGTATTATGACGTTATCTGGTGCATGGCATAAGCTTCGTTATGACCCTATCCTACGTTTCCTAATCGTTTCACTGTCGTTCTACGGTATGTCTACCTTTGAAGGCCCGATGATGTCGATTAAGACGGTTAACGCACTTTCTCACTACACAGACTGGACCATTGGTCACGTTCACTCTGGTGCGTTAGGTTGGGTTGCGATGGTTTCTATCGGCTCTGTATATCACTTGGTACCTCGCCTATTTGGCCAAGAGCGTATGTACTCTGTTGGTCTAGTTAATGTGCATTTCTGGCTAGCAACAATCGGTACCGTTCTTTACATCGTTGCGATGTGGATCTCTGGTGTAATGCAAGGTCTTATGTGGCGCGCGGTTAACTCTGACGGTACGCTAACTTACAGTTTTGTTGAATCTGTAGAAGCGTCTTATCCGTTCTACTTTGTACGTTTCCTAGGCGGATTTATCTTCCTATCTGGTATGTTCCTAATGGCATACAACACGTACAAAACGGTAAGTGCACCTAAAGAAAGCCTAAAAGCTATCCCACATCCGGCATAAGGAGATTTAAGAATGAGTAATAATTCTAATAATCGCCATGAAATCTTAGAACGTAATGTCGGTTTGTTGGCTATTTTTATCGTGTTTGCTATCAGTTGGGGTGCTCTTGTAGAGATCACTCCTCTGATTTTCCAAAAGCAAACGACTGAACCTGTAGAAAATCTGCGCGCTTACACTCCTTTGGAGATGGAAGGCCGTGATATCTACATCCGTGAAGGTTGTAACGTCTGTCACAGCCAGATGGTTCGTCCTTTCCGCTCAGAGACTGAACGTTACGGTCACTACTCTGTTGCTGGTGAGAGTGTTTGGGAACACCCATTCCTTTGGGGCTCTAAGCGTACAGGCCCGGATTTAGCTCGTGTTGGTGGTCGTTATTCTGACGAATGGCACCGTGTTCACCTGTTAGATCCTCGTGAGCTTGTACCTGAGTCAAACATGCCAGGTTTCCCGTGGCTAGCTGAAAACGTTTTAGACGGTAAGCTAACTCAGAAGAAACTTGAGCTATTTCGTGATCAGTTCGGCGTTCCATACACTGATGAAGAGATCGCGAATTCGGCTAAAGAAGTAGAAGGTAAAACAGAGATGGATGCAATCATCGCTTACCTTCAGTCTCTTGGTCATGCAATGAAGTAAGGGGATCATATGGATTTCGGTACAATTCATAGTATTTATACCGTTGTGCTCTTCGCTAGTTTTATTGGCATCGTATGGTGGGCATTTAGTAAAAAGCGTAAAGCACGCTTTGAAGAAGATGCCAACTTGGTGTTTGCTGACGAAGAACAAAAGACCCCTAATAACCAAGGAGTGAAGAAGTAATGACTACATTCTGGAGTCTCTGGATTATCGTGATTACTGTCGGTACGCTAGTAGGCTGTGCGATTCTCCTGACTTGGTGCGCTAAAGATAAAATGGGCGTCGAGGAAGGGGAAGACATGGGCCACGAGTACGATGGTATTCGCGAGCTAAACAACCCTCTACCAAAGTGGTGGACTTACCTGTTTGTAAGCACATTTGTGTTCGCAGCAGTTTACCTTGCCCTATTCCCAGGTCTAGGTAGCTTCAAGGGCTTTTTAAACTGGCAGAGTTCGGCTCAAACCGTTCGCTCACTAGAAGAGTCAAAAGAAGCCATCGCTGCAGCACAAGAGAACAAGCAACTAAACCAATATGCAAAAGAACTGGATGATGCCGACGCTTACTTCGGCGAAGCATTCCGTAAACTTGCGCACAATGACAGTGGTCTACGCCCAATTCCTGAAATTGCGCAAGATCCTGAAGCATTAAAAGTTGGTCAGCGTTTGTTTTTGCAAAACTGTTCTCAATGCCATGGCTCTGATGCACGTGGTCAGAAAGGCTTCCCTAACCTGACTGATGATGCATGGCTATATGGTGGCGAGCCAGCAGCGATCGTTACAACCATCATGCACGGCCGTATTGGTCAAATGCCAGCATGGAAAGATGCCCTTGGTGAGCAAGGTGTTCAAGAAGTTGTAAGTTACACACTTAGTTTATCTGGTCGTAAAGTAAATGCTCGTGAAGCCGCGGCAGGTAAAGCACGCTTCGTAGTGTGTGCTGCTTGTCATGGTACCGATGGTAAGGGTAACCCTGCAGTCGGTGCGCCTGACCTTACAGACCAAGACTGGTTATTTGGTGACTCTCGTGCAGCTGTAACAGAAACCGTAATGAACGGACGCTCAGGCGTAATGCCTGCGTGGAAAGACATTTTGGGTGAAGATAAAGTTCAGCTCGTTGCCTCATATGTCTGGAGTTTAAGTAACTCAGAGAGTAAGTAACTGAGATATTACGTAACATAGCAATAACAGCCCCTTTCATAGGGGCTGTCTTTCCTTTAAATTTAACGCCTTACATTTTTTCATTTAGCTGTTGAGAACTTTTTTATGGTAAAGCCTTGGTATAAACAATTTTGGCCGTGGTTCCTAATCATCCTTCCTCTTACTGTCGTAGTTTGGACTGTGATTACTGTGGTCGTTTTCTCGAACAACTCTGTTTCTTTAGTCGCCGAGGATTACTATAAAAAAGGCAAAGGTATTAATATCGACATTAGTAAAATGAATGTCGCTCGTGACCTAGGTCTTAACGCTGAGATTTCCTCTGAAAATAACAATGTTGTGATTGTTTTCGCTAAAGGGAAGCTACCTCATTACCCTGCTCTAACGGCCACTTTCACTCATCGTACTCTTCCTGATCGTGACTTCACAAAGCTTGTAACAGCGGATGCATCTGGTAATTACCGACTAAAAGCTGAGGAATCTATTCAAGGACCATGGTTTGTTGAACTACAACCACACGACAAGCAATGGATGATCCAAGGTAAAGTTGAGTTTCCTGCCTCTTCAACACCGTTAATGAAGTAAGCATATGTGTAAATCCTGTTATCACTGCGGTGAAGATGTACCAGCCAACACGGATTTCAAAGTAGAAATATTGGGTGAAATTCGCGACATGTGTTGTCCGGGCTGCGAAACTGTGGCGCAGACTATTGTCGATAGTGGTCTTGTATCATATTACCAATACCGCACTGCGCCTGCAGAAAAGGCAGATCTAGTACCAGAGCAACTCCAAGCTTTAATTCATTATGACAATGCGGATGTACAATCTGAATTCGTACGAAATCGCGAAAATGTTTCTGAAGTAACCCTTTCTTTGGAAGGCGTTTCATGTGCCGCTTGTGCGTGGTTAATCGAAAAGCAAGTTTCTAATACGGCCGGGTTGGTATCTATCCGTGTTAATACAACCACCAATCGAGCGTTACTAGCCTGGGATAAAACTCAGGTACGGTTAAGCGAGCTCCTTTCCGTTATACATAAACTTGGTTACAAAGCTGCACCTTTTGAAGCAGATAAGCAAGAAGCTTCTTACCATCGAATGATGAAGCAATATCTATATCGGCTAGGTATTGCAGGTTTAGCAACCATGCAGGTCATGATGCTCGCCGTTGCACTGTATCTCGAAGTCTTTGGTGATTTAGAGCCAGAGTTTAAAAGTTACTTTCGTTGGGTAAGTTTGATTTTTGCTACTCCTGTTTTGCTTTATTCCGCTCTTCCATTTTACTTAAACGCATGGCGCAGTATCAAAGGCCGAACCCTTGGTATGGATGTCCCGGTTTCTATCGCGTTGATCTTTGCCTATGTTGCAAGTTTAGTTGCAACAGTAACTGAACAAGGCGAAGTCTTCTTTGAATCTATCTCGATGTTTACCTTCTTTTTGTTAGTAGGTCGATTCTTAGAGATGCGCGCTCGTCGCAAAGCTGCTGCAGCGAGTGGTAACCTTCTTAAGTTGATTCCGGCAATTGCTACAACGCTGGACGGTGATCAGATACCCGTGAAGACGCTAAAAGTTGGCGATCGTATCCGCGTTCTACCTGGTGAACATATCCCCGCTGACGGTAAAGTTATTTCAGGCCGTATTCATATTGATGAATCCATGCTAACGGGTGAGTCAGTGCACGTTGTGAAACGAGAAGGCGATATTGTTTATGCGGGAACGCTAAACGGAGACGAATCATTTGAACTTGAGGTAGTAAGCTCAAAGGCCGATTCAATGATTTCTAACATCGTGCGTTTACAAGATGAAGCTCAACACTCCAAACCTAAAATTGCGGAAATTGCAGACATTGTCGCCCGTTACTTTGTTGGTGTGATTCTTATCATCTCTGCTGGTACTTGGTTTTACTGGCATCAAACAAAACCAGATGATGCGTTTTGGATCATGCTGTCTGTGTTAGTCGCTACGTGTCCATGTGCGCTATCTCTGGCCACACCGACCGCACTCACTTGTGCTACCTCTAGAATGGGTAATTTTGGCATTTTACTTCGTAAAGGCCATGTGTTTGAGACATTATGTAAGATCAACCACTTAGTTGTAGATAAAACAGGCACTCTAACGAAAGGTGATATTGAGATCTGTGAAACAAAGGTACTTAGTGATCTCCCACAGAAAGATTGTCTATCACTAGCTGCAGCTTTAGAGGCTCATGCAAACCACCCTATCGCTCGTTCTTTTGCAACTTTCACCAATGATGACTTTATCGTGTCTGATGTGCAAAACGTGATTGGGTCAGGGATTGAAGGGATATGGAATGGCAAAATCGTTAAGATAGGCAGTGCGGCTTTTGTTCAAGGCAAAGAAAGTGGTGAAAGCCAGGCGGTCTATCTGTCGGTTGATGGCAAGCATGTCGCTAGCTTTTACTACCGCGACCCTATCCGAAAAGAAAGCAAAGCCTTTATTCAACGTTTTGCTGACGCTGGAATTAAGACAACCCTGCTAACTGGTGATTCTCTCTCAAACGCCCAACCAGTGGCGAATGAAATTGGTATCGGTCACATCGTCGCGTCAGCAAAGCCAGAAGATAAGCTTGCATACCTTAAGAGCTTGGACGAAAACAGTATCACTATGATGGTTGGTGATGGAATCAATGACGCGCCGACTCTCGCCGGAGCTCACCTTTCTGTCGCAATGGGCGGTGGTACAGATGTCGCTAAAGCTTCTGCAGATATGACGTTACTTGGGGATAATCTCGAAAAGCTACTAGAAGCACGTTTGCTTGCACTGCGTACAAGAAAGATTATTCGAGAAAACTTGGCTTGGTCTTTGGGTTACAACCTGTTAATTTTGCCTTTGGCGGTCGCAGGTTTAGTGGCTCCCTACATTGCAGTAGTTGGCATGTCTGCAAGCTCAATTATCGTTGTATCTAACTCTTTGCGCCTGCTCAAAGAGAAATAAGTAGAGAAAGCAAACATGGAAAGTCTTTATATATTGATTCCCATCGCTATCGTTCTCGTTTGTGTTGCTGTCGCCGTTTTTCTTTGGGCGGTAAGAAGCGATCAGTTTGAAGATCTTGAACGGCAAGGGCACAACATTCTTCTCGACGAAGAAGACCAATCTAATAGTGATAAAAAGTAGCGACCTTTATGACTCCTGATTTTATCGGTGCGTTGATGATCGGCTTAGTAGGAGCCGGTCATTGTATGGGTATGTGTGGTGGTATCGCGTCTCTGCTTACCATGGGCTCTTCTGCTAAAAATAAAACCACCCCTCTTATCCCCCTCTTCTACAACCTCGGACGATTGATCAGTTATACCTTAATAGGAGCATTAGTGGGTGGTGCTATATCAGGTTTATCTGAGCTTAGTGGGTTAACGCATTCTCTTGCTTGGTTAAGGCTGATTGCTGCGTTATTCATGATTCTGGTCGCGCTGTATATTGCTAAATGGTGGCAAGGCTTACTTTTAATAGAAAAGCTAGGGCAGTATCTCTGGCGCTTTATCTCGCCGGCAGGGAAGAGTTTGTTGCCATTAAAGCATCCTCTTCACGCGTTGCCATTTGGCTTTATTTGGGGTTGGTTACCATGTGGTTTAGTTTATTCAGCGCTTACTTGGTCGGCGGTTTCTGGTAGTGCGATGAACGGCGGCCTAATTATGCTTGCGTTTGGGCTCGGAACGCTACCTGCAATGCTTATTATTGGATACGGTGCCAATCATTTTCAGAAATTACAAAAATCATTAATATTTAGAAATATTTCAGCATTAATCCTTATTGGCTATGGTACGTATACCGCTGTAGGAGCCTTAGCATTACTCGGTTTCATATAACGTTAAACTCTATTGAGGTGACATTTTTGCTACCCTTTAGGATTAAGCGATGCTAAAATATTGATGTATATCAAATAGTGAAAGGTTGTTATGATTTCTGAAAAACCTGCAACAAAGCGTATCCAATCAGGCGGTTGCGCCATTCATTGCCAAGATTGTAGCATTAGTCAACTGTGTATCCCGTTCACTCTAAATGAGGCAGAACTTGACCAGCTTGACCAAATCATCGAACGTAAGAAGCCTATTCAAAAAGGACAAGAGCTTTTTAAGGCCGGTGATGAGCTAAAATCGCTATACGCTATCCGCTCTGGTACCATCAAGAGCTATACGATCACAGAGCAAGGTGATGAGCAAATCACAGCGTTTCACTTAGCTGGAGACTTAGTCGGTTTCGATGCTATCACTGGTGACTCCCACCCTAGCTTTGCTCAAGCACTCGAAACGTCGATGGTATGTGAAATCCCATACGAAATTTTAGACGATCTATCGGGTAAAATGCCTAAGCTTCGCCAGCAAATCATGCGTTTGATGAGTAACGAAATTAAAGGTGATCAGGAAATGATTTTGCTTCTTTCTAAAAAGAACGCAGAAGAGCGACTAGCTGCTTTCCTTTACAACCTATCAACGCGTTTTTCTCAGCGTGGCTTCAGCCCTAGAGAGTTTCGTTTAACTATGACTCGTGGTGATATTGGCAACTACCTTGGTCTTACAGTCGAAACGATCAGTCGTTTGTTAGGTCGTTTCCAGAAATCTGAGATCCTAAGCGTAAAAGGTAAATATATCACTATCTTAGACCACGATGCATTGATGGAACTTGCTGGTGTAACTAAAGAATAATACACCCTAATTATTGATGTAGCTCGAAAATGAGCTACATCATATTTCTCATAAATTCCTTTCGAAAGTCCTCAAAAAGTTCTCCAAACTAAGCTACAGTAAAAATGTACGGTGAGTACTCCAAAATACTGATTTAATTTACATTCAGTATCTGGTTTTGCAATAGAAGTGGGCTTAGTTATGAGTATATACAGTAAGATCCTTGTTGTAGCTGACATCAATAATGATGAGCAGCCCGCACTTGCAAGAGCTGTTCAATTAGCTCAGAAAAGTGTATCTAGAAGCCGAATCACTTTCTTTTTATCCATTTACGATTTCTCGTATGACATGACGTCAATGCTATCAGTGGATGAAAGAGATGCTATGCGTCGAGGTGTCATTCATCAGCGTGAGCAGTGGATGCGTAAAATTGCTCAACCATACCTAAACGATGGCTTCGACTTTGATGTTTGTGTTGTCTGGCACAACCGCCCTTATGAGGCGATTATTGCTGAAGTCTATGCAGGCAATCATGACCTAGTCATCAAAGGCACACGTAAGCATGATGTTTTAGAGTCTGTCATTTTCACACCGACAGATTGGCACTTGTTGCGAAAATGCCCTATTCCAGTGCTTCTTATCAAGAATGCTGCTTGGCCGGAACAAGCAAGTATCCTTGCCTCAGTACATGTGGGCTCAGAAAACCCGACTCATATTGATCTCAACGATACGATGGTCGAGCGATTAAAAGAAATCACCACTCGGCTTGAGGCCAAGCCATATCTTGTAAACGCCTATCCCGTTACACCGGCGAATATTACGATTGAACTTCCTGAATTTGACCCAACGACTTATACCGATGCAGTGCGAGGTCATCATTTAACGGCTATGAAAGCACTACGCCAAAAACATGGTCTTGATGAAGAACAAACGATAGTTGAGCAAGGTTTACCTGAAGATGTCATTCCGGCAGCTGCAGAGCGCTTGAACGCAGCAATGGTTATTTTAGGTACCACAGGGCGAACAGGGCTTTCTGCTGTCTTTATTGGTAATACAGCGGAGCACGTAATTGATAAAATAAATTGCGACGTGTTGGCTCTAAAACCAAAAGGCTACATTAGCCCTCTCGACCCAAATACAGCAACCTAATCTCTCTTTAGTATTGCTATGTATTGAGCGCTTTCAAATAAGCGCTAATAAATCCCCCGAATACAGGGGGATTTTTGTTTGGGAACAGTTAAAGCGTTGGGTACAAAAAAGGAGGTCTAATTGACCTCCTTTTTTACGAGTTAGATGTTCGTAACATCGATGAACATCGATTCATCAATATTCGTCGAAGAAACGACAGCCTCATTAAATTCATACTCTTCGCGGTTACCTTCACGATCTAGCGGTAAGTTAACAAAGTCGAACAATTCGCGGTCTGCTAGTTGGCTTGGGCTTACGTTTTGAATTGATTTAAAAATTGCTTCCACACGCCCTGGCGTCTTCTTATCCCATTCAATCAACATTGCTTTTATAGATTGACGCTGAAGGTTCTCTTGAGAGCCACAAAGGTTACACGGAATTATTGGGAAATCCTTGTGCTCAGCGTATTTGATCAAATCTTTTTCACGACAGTAAGTCAATGGACGAATGACCACGTTACGGCCATCATCAGAGCGTAGCTTTGGTGGCATCGCTTTAAGGCGAGAGCCGTGGAACATATTCAAGAACATTGTTTCGACGATGTCATCCATGTGATGACCTAGCGCAAGCTTAGTTGCACCAATCTTCTCTGCAAATGAATACAGCGTACCACGTCGCAGGCGTGAACACAGACCACAAGTGGTTTTGCCTTCTGGTACCTTCTCTTTTACGACGGAATACGTGTCCTTATCGACGATATAGTAAGGGATATTCAGTGTTTCGAAATACTCTGGCAGAATGTGCTCAGGGAAGCCCGGTTGTTTTTGGTCTAGGTTTACCGCAACCACTTCAAATTTGATCGGTGCGGCTTTTTGAAGATTCAGCAGGATATCAAGCATCGCGAATGAATCTTTACCACCGCTAATACATGCCATTACAACATCGCCTTCTTCGATCATGTTGTAATCAGTAATGGCATTTCCAACATGTCTTCTTAGGCGTTTCTGAAGCTTGTTGAATTCTAGGGTTTCTTTTCTTGTATCTATTTGGTTCATTGCGGGCTCTCACATCGCCGATAAATCGACTAGGACTTCCTAACATGGGTTTCTTTGGGGCGTGGATTATACGAGCTTTTTACGCAGGATTAAATGCTTGTCTTATTGAGTCTTTAAGAAAAGAGTGTGAAAGATACTTTAGTTACGGTCAAAATTAAAAAAGAGCTGCGATTGCAGCCCTTTCTAAACGTTCAGTGTTCATTTCTTTGCGTTAGGTAGATAAGGTAACACTCGCATCGTCGGTTCTGGTAGTGTCATTGTGCCACCTTGCCCTATTTCACTTAGTGCGACTTGTATCTTGCCATTGACAATTGGCTTTTCGGTTCCGTTTGAGAAAATCACTTTATCATTCAGTTGATTTGCAAACTCCATCGTCACACCTTGAACTTCCGGTGTAAACCAACCCGCAAACATACCGCCTAAATCTTCCAGCATCGTCTGCATTTGAGGTAGAAGAGGCTTAAGTTGCTCGTAAGAAACGTTACCCTGTAATGGTTCTTTGGTCATCACGACAAGTGAGTAATCGCAACGTGTATCTTTTGGGGTATCGATAAAAACCAACGGATTCGCTGACTTTAAGTTTTTATCAACAGGTAAAGGCAACTCTTGTGAAGCAGGGATAACAAACTCTTCATAGTGCTCTTCTTTTTCCATCCAAGCTTTTTCTATCGTACAAATTTGTTTAGTTTTTGCGTCCACAAAAAAGACACCAACTTTCACATCGTCATGCCCTTCTTTATTGTTGTTTTTTAGTTGAGTGTATAACTTTGAGTACGTGAACATGTACTCTTGAGCTTGGGTTATCGGCGATACAAGAATTAGCGCCGCACTTCCCAATAGACTTAGGCTTAACTTTTTCATTTTATCCGTTATTTTATTGCGTCCAGTAGGCGTTGTTATGACGAATCATAGCGCGAAGATCGTGTACATAGGCGATGCCACGTTCAGAATAGGCTAGCAACCCATGCGTTAACTCTGACGCGGTTGCAACCGTTAACAAGCCCTTGTTCTTTTCAGCCAGAGATGTTCTGATTTCACGCAGGTCTGCATACGCTGGGTTTCGATTAACATTCATAAAGTAGCCATGAACAGACTGTTGTACAGAATCGAATTTTTCAACTTCATGAACTTTGTTAGCGCCACGTTGCGCTGGAACAATTCCACAGCCCTTTTTATAACACCATTGGCCGAACAAGTTGTTTGCTTGAGTAGCAAAACGAGAAGTGCCCCACGCAGATTCATTTGCCGCTTGAGTTAGAACCAAGGCTTCAGGTAAGACGTTCACTCGCACAAGCATCTCGTCTAGCCATGCTTGATCAATCTTATCGTTACTCAAGGGCAACGAATACAGAGATGATAACCGCTGAGCATACTCTTGTTGTTCTTGCGTCACTTGTCCCACCTTTAAAGAGGTAAGAAAGGCCCGCTCATGACGAATTCGTTGATTCTCAAGAGCAATTTTAGGCCTTAAAAAATCAAAAAAAGCAGCTTTTTTCTCTTTCGTATCTTTTATTGAATTGAAGTCTGGGATATCACCGATGTATGGCAAGTGTGATAAATCGACATGCTTAATCTTGCCAGAGAGTACGTCAGGATTTTCCACATATTTAAACTGTTTCTCGTAGTGTAAATATGGGCCTATAGAAATAAAAGTGGCGGCTATACAGGTTGCCGCCACTCGTAAACTTATTGATTTCAAAGAATTAGGCATCAAACACCTGTGAGTTACCATCGTGATCATTATCGTTTTTCTGTGTTGTAACGATCTTAAGCTTAATTCCAAACATTTCGCGGTAGAGTATGCCTTTCAAATGGAAGAAGAATGGCAGCACAAAAACCAAGCCAATACCGTAGAACATTGCTGCAATAATAAACATTAACATCACGCCTAAGTAAAGCCCCGCGACCACAAAAATCTTCTTGTTGATTGCGCGAAGTGATAACAGCAACGCTTGCATTGGTGGCACCCTTTTCTCACAAATCAACAAAATAGAGTGACTAAATGCCAAGGAAAGATACAGCGACAGTAAAGGAAAAATCATACCAACCACACCTTGTAGCATTAAGCTCATGAGCGTTGCTAGAATAACAGGAATGGTGAACTGCAACCCCTTTCCAACATGGCGCAACTTAGTCTTCAGGCCGGCGACATGGCTCATAGCCATCAAGCTGATCCCCGCATAAATTGGTGCGCTAATCACCTCATAACTGAAATTCGCGACATAAATAGAAGACACAATATCGTTTGTGAACGACTCTGGGTTCTCAAATGCATCAAGAATAACGCTCAAATCGCCCAACTGCAGTTTTAATGCAATATAGAAAATACCTAACTGGACAAAAAGCAATACAATAATGGCAGGAGAAAATGATAAAAAGTGCTGGATGGTTGCTCGCCAAGCTTCGTTAAAAACCGCGCCAGCTTTAAGCTCGTAGTTGCCAGACAAAGCTCGCTCTACACTCCCCCCAAGATTGAAATCTTTCTCAAAATCGTCGTTCATAGTTTATCCAAGACTAACTTGTAAAATTTTGACTGGAATTCCAGTCAATTAATGTAATCGTCATTATAAAGAAATCTTTCCACATCTAACATCACAACTCACCTACAATCCTTGCAATCTCAACTGTATGGTTGATAATTGACCACTTTCAAGGTCATGAAATTGAAACAATTGTTGAACAAAGTTTAGTGCTATCAAACTGTGTCTAGATGCCAATTAATCTCATAAAAACAGTATGGTAAGGAATGATGGCTTTTTCCTGCAAAATTATTTCTGTTTCAAGATAAGAAAATGCTTTAATTTCACACTTTTGGTGATTATGATGCGCGCCTCAAAAGTGAATGGTTAGTGTCACATCAGCTGGGATAATCCCGGCTTGAACGTGGGGGAAATACAGACGTTGAACGCAAAACCGCAAGCAGGAAAGCCAGTTATTCGTTTATCTGGTATTAGTAAAAGTTTCGATGGTAAGGAAATCATCGGTAATTTAAATCTGGATGTTAATCATGGTGAATTTCTGACGATTCTCGGGCCTTCTGGTTGTGGTAAGACAACAGTTTTACGCATGATTGCAGGTTTTGAAACGGCAGATAACGGTCAAATTATTTTGGATGACCAGGATGTAACACAGGTTCCTGCAGAGCAAAGGCACGTCAACACGGTATTTCAGAGTTATGCACTCTTCCCTCATATGACCGTATTTGAAAACGTTGCTTTTGGTCTTCGCATGCAGAAAACACCTGCAGCAGAGATCGAGCCACGAGTTATGGATGCGCTTCGCATGGTTCGCCTAGAAAAAATGGCACAGCGTAAGCCTCACCAACTTTCTGGTGGTCAACAACAACGTATCGCCATTGCGCGTGCGGTTGTGAACAAGCCAAAAGTACTGCTGCTAGATGAATCTCTATCTGCACTTGATTACAAACTGCGTAAGCAAATGCAAATCGAGCTTAAACAGCTTCAGCGTCAGCTTGGTATTACCTTTATCTTCGTTACGCACGATCAGGAAGAAGCCCTATCGATGTCTGACCGCATTATTGTAATGCGCGATGGTGTTATCGAGCAGGATGGTTCTCCACGTGAGATTTACGAAGAGCCGAAGAACCTATTTGTTGCTCGCTTTATCGGTGAGATCAACGTATTCAACGCAACCATGCTAGAGCGTATCGACGAGAAACGTATCCGTGCAGAAATCGAAGGTGTAGAATCTGTTGTTTACTACGATCAGGAAGCGCAAGCAGGTGAAAAACTGCAAGTACTACTTCGCCCAGAAGACTTACGTATCGAAGAGATCAAAGAGTCTGAAGAAAAAGGCATCGTAGGTCACGTAACAGAGCGTACCTATAAAGGTATGACGCTTGATTCAGTTATCCAATTGGATTCGGGCATGCGTGTAATGGTTAGCGAATTCTTTAACGAAGATGATCCTGATGTGGACCACTCACTTGGCCAGAAAGTCGCTATCACTTGGGTTGAGAGCTGGGAGGTAGTCCTCAATGATAAGCAAGAAGATTAATCTTCAAAACGCGATCATTACCTTAATCGTCGGTTGGTTAACACTTTTCGTGTTGGTACCAAATGTGATGATTATCGGTACGAGTTTCTTAACGCGTGATGAAGCAAACTTAATCGAAATGACATTTACTTTCGACAACTACTTACGTCTACTCGACCCCTTGTATGCGAAAGTGCTGATGCACTCGTTCTACATGGCGATCGTGGCGACGTTGTTGTGTTTAGTAATTGGTTACCCATTTGCTTACATCATAGCGAAAATGCCAGAGAAATGGCGCCCATTTATGTTGTTCTTAGTTATCGTACCTTTTTGGACAAACTCTCTTATCCGTACTTACGGCCTGAAGATTGTTCTGGGTACACAAGGTATTTTGAACAAATCATTAATGGCGATGGAAATCATCGATAAGCCATTACGTATTATGTACACCGAAACAGCAGTAATGATTGGTCTTGTGTACATCCTGCTTCCATTTATGATTCTGCCGCTTTACTCGGCAATCGAGAAGTTGGACAACACTTATATCGAGGCGGCGAAAGATCTTGGTGCGAACAAGTTCCAAACCATTACGAAAGTGATTCTACCTCTGACAATGCCTGGCATTATCGGTGGTTGTTTGTTGGTTCTGCTACCAGCACTAGGTATGTTCTACATCTCTGACCTTCTTGGTGGTGCGAAGAACCTACTGATTGGTAACGTTATTAAGAGCCAAGTATTGAACGCTCGTGACTGGCCATTTGGTGCTGCGACCAGTATCGCCCTCACCTTCGCAATGGCTGTGATGCTTTACGCTTACTACAGAGCAGGCAAACTATTGAATAAGAAAGTGGAGCTAGACTAATGGGACGCACAGTTAGATTTAGCTTTATGGCGCTGGTGTATGCATTTTTGTATCTGCCAATCATCGTCTTAATTGTTAACTCATTTAATGCCAACAAATTTGGTATGAAATGGGGTGGTTTCACCACGAAATGGTACGAAACCTTAGTAAATAACGACAGCCTAATGCAAGCTGCATGGCATTCATTGAACGTAGCGGTATTCTCAGCGACAGCAGCAACCATCATTGGTAGCTTAACGGCCGTTGCCCTATTCCGTTACTCGTTCAAAGGTAAAGGTGCGGTAAACGGCATGCTGTTTGTCGTGATGATGTCTCCCGATATTGTAATGGCGATTTCATTACTTGCTCTGTTCCTAGTATTAGGCGCACAGCTTGGCTTCTTTACACTATTGATTGCTCACATCACCTTTTGTCTACCATTCGTTGTGGTAACTGTATACAGCCGCTTAAATGGCTTTGATGTGAAAATGTTGGAAGCAGCAAAAGACCTTGGTGCAAGCGAGTGGGTTATCTTGAAACAGATCATCCTTCCTCTCGCTAAACCAGCGGTTGCCGCAGGTTGGTTATTGAGCTTTACCCTGTCTTTGGACGATGTGATCATCAGCTCGTTTGTAACGGGTCCAACATACGAAATCTTGCCATTGAAGATTTACTCCATGGTTAAGGTGGGCATTTCACCGGAAGTGAACGCCCTAGCAACGGTGATGTTGATTGTTTCTTTGGTCTTGGTAGTAATTTCTCAGTTGCTAGCAAGAGAAAAAGTGAAGTAGAATCCGCACCTGTTAACATCACGAAACAGAATGGTTACATGCCATTCTGTTTTTCTATCTATCGTCCAAAATTGGACAACGTTTGGTTTGGAGCTAACGTCAATGAAAAAATGGGCTACTCTATTAGCTGGTAGTGCATGTGCGCTTTCTCTGTTCTCTGGTACAGCGACAGCGGATGATAAAGAACTAGTATTTATGAACTGGGGTCCTTACATCAACAGTAATATCCTAGAGCAATTTACTAAAGAAACTGGCATCAAAGTGATCTACTCGACTTACGAGTCGAACGAAACTTTGTATGCAAAGCTAAAAACCCATAACCAAGGTTATGACCTAGTAGTACCTTCAACGTACTTCGTGGCGAAGATGCGTGACGAAGGCATGCTACAAAAGATCGATAAGACTAAGCTGAAAAACTTCGGCAACCTAGATAAAAACTACCTAGACAAGCCTTACGATCCAAGTAACGACTACTCTATCCCACACGTTGTTGCGATTACAGGCCTAGCGGTTAACGCAGATATGTACGATCCAAACGACTTCCAAAGCTGGGCTGACTTATGGAAGCCTGAGCTTGAAGGTCAAGTAATGTTGATGGACGACACTCGTGAAGTGTTCCATATCGCTCTGCGTAAACTTGGCTACTCAGGTAACTCAAAAGACCCTAAGCAAATCGATGAAGCGTACGCTGAGCTACAAAAGTTGATGCCTAACGTTTTAGTTTTCAACTCTGACAACCCTGGCGCACCTTACATGTCTGGTGAAGTGGGCATTGGTATGCTTTGGAACGGTAGCGCCGCAGCGGCACAAAGTGAAGGCCTGAACCTTAAACTCGTTTTTCCTAAAGAAGGCGGTATCGGCTGGGTTGATAACTTCGCTATCTCTTCCGGTGCGAAGAACGTAGAAGCCGCTCACAAGATGATTGACTTCCTACTGCGCCCAGAAATCGCAGAGCAAATCTCTCGTGATACTGGCTACCTAACGGCGGTGGAAGAATCGAATGCTAAGTTTAAAGACGTTGCCCCACTGTTCCCTTCTCAAGAAGACCTTGACCGCGTTGAATGGCAAGATGCGGTTGGTGATCTAACCGTTAAGTACGAAGATTATTTCCTCAAGCTGAAAGCGGGACAATAATCTAGCTTGTGTAACAAGTCATCAACCATAGGAAAATAGGCAGCAATACGCTGCCTATTTTTGTCTTAGGCTGATATAATCGCGCGTTGCTAGGTTTATTTGTCTTGGTATCATAGATTTATCGTCTCATAACAAGGAGACAACGATATTCAAGCTAAATGAACATATTTGTGCTTACTGCGATTTGGCTCAAATTGATAACTCCAACTAGTATTGACTTGTCCAATCGCGAAACAAAACGGAAAACAAATGAAAAGTAAATTCTACGCAAGCGCTCTATGTGCAGCGACGCTCATCGCTACCCCTGCAATGGCTGCTGATCAAGAACTGTATTTCTACAACTGGTCGGAATACATTCCAAACGAAGTTCTTGAAGACTTTACAAAAGAAACTGGAATCAAAGTTATTTACTCTACATACGAATCTAACGAGAGTATGTATGCAAAACTAAAAACTCAAGGTTCTGGTTACGACTTGGTAGTACCGTCTACCTATTTCGTCTCTAAAATGCGTAAAGAAGGCATGCTACAACAGATCGACAAAGAGAAATTATCTCATTTTGCCGATCTTGATACTAACTTCCTAAACAAACCGTTCGATCCGAACAACAACTACTCTATCCCATACATTTGGGGGGCGACCGGTATTGGTATCAATGCTGACATGCTAGACAAGTCATCGGTTTCTAAATGGGATGATTTCTGGGATAGCAAGTGGGAAGGTCAACTAATGCTGATGGATGATTCTCGCGAAGTATTCCACATTGCATTGACTAAGCTTGGTTACTCACCAAACACGACTAACCCAGAAGAAATCAAAGCCGCTTACGAAGAACTGAAAAAGCTAATGCCAAACGTATTAGTATTTAACTCAGACTTTCCTGCAAACCCTTACCTTGCGGGTGAAGTTTCACTAGGCATGCTTTGGAACGGTTCTGCATACATGGCTCGTCAAGAAGGCGCGAACATCGACATCATCTGGCCAGAAAAAGGCACTATCTTCTGGATGGACAGCCTAGCAATTCCAACTGGCGCAAAGAACGTTGACGCCGCTCATAAGATGATCGATTTCCTACTACGTCCTGAGAATGCAGCTAAAATCGCACTAGAGATTGGTTACCCTACTCCAGTTAAAACGGCACACGATCTGCTACCGAAAGAATTTGCTAATGATCCAAGCATCTTCCCACCACAAGAAGTGATGGACAGCGGTACTTGGCAAGATGAAGTTGGCGAAGCGAGCGTAATGTACGATGAGTACTTCCAAAAGCTAAAAGTGAACAACTAATTCGTTAGTTTTAAAGATATGAAAAAGCGGCTCATGAGCCGCTTTTTTGCTCTTAATGACAAGACAAAAACTCTTCCTGTTGAAGTTATTACGCTCTTTCTTTTCCTTCTAGAGCCAGTATCTCGTCAACTAATTTTGGAACCTCAACGCTTGCTTTTCCGTAGCGTTTTTCCTCAAATTCACTTTCTACCGCACTAGGTTCTAGGTTAATTTCAATGGTATGTGCGCCGTGCATTTTTGCATCATGAACAAAACCTGCTGCGGGATACACAACGCCAGAAGTCCCAATCGAAATAAACAAATCTGCTTCTTCTAATGACGCGTAGATATCACCCATTCGCAGTGGCATTTCACCAAACCAAACAATATGTGGTCGCATTTGTGAAGGGATCTGACAACAATGACAAAGCTCGCCGGTCTTAATGTCCTCATTGTGCTCTACTACTTGGTTAGATTCACTACAGCGGGCCTTGAGCAACTCACCATGCATGTGAATCACATTCTGACTGCCTCCTCTTTCGTGAAGGTTGTCTATATTTTGAGTGATGACCGTCACTTTACCTTCTAACTCAGCCTCTAAACGACCCAATGCTTCATGCGCTGCATTAGGCTTTATCGCATTATCTTGAAGTTTCTTGCGGCGTTGGTTGTAAAAATCTTGAACAAGGTCCGGATCGCGAGCAAACCCTTCAGGCGTTGCTACATCTTCGATACGGTGATTCTCCCATAGGCCATCTTGCGCACGAAATGTTTGAATACCAGATTCGGCCGAGATACCTGCACCAGTAAGTACTACAATATTTCTATAAGGGAAATTCATAACTCATCCTTGCTGTTTTTTCATTAGCTTAACACTGAAAGAATAGCAACAGTAGTAATATGGATTAGACCATAGTCGTAATGGTCACTATTAGAATTACAATTTAAGAGGAACAGCAATGAGACAAGTATCTCTAGCGTTTATATTGCTTATGACTTTGGCAGGCTGTCAACTTACCAATGTTGAAGGCGAAGTCGATGATGTAAAGGTAAGAGTCAGCTCCAATGATGATGACCATCGAGGTAATGGTAATTTCTGTCCTCCAGGCCAAGCCAAGAAAGGCAATTGCTAAAAGAGCGGCTTTATGCCGCTCCCATATTGGCCTCAATCCTCGTTGGTCGAAGATATTTTATGAATGGCTAGGTCAGCGCCATTGAATTCGTCTTCTTCTGAAAGCCTTAGTCCCATACTGGTATTAATCGCGCCGTAGACTGCAAGTGCCCCAAGCACAGCGATGGAAATGCCCAAAAGCGTTCCTAGAAACTGAACGATAATGCTCACGCCCCCTAGCCCACCCAACGAGCTTTGGCCAAAGATCCCCGCAGCAATACCACCCCAAGCGCCACATACACCGTGTAAAGGCCAGACACCCAGCACATCATCAATCTTGGTTTTGTTTTGTAGGTGGGTAAAAAGATAAACAAATAGCACGCCAGCAATCGCACCTGTCACTAAAGCACCGATAGGATGCATTAAGTCTGAGCCCGCACATACAGCAACCAAGCCAGCTAGTGGGCCGTTATGAATAAAGCCAGGGTCATTCTTACCAGCCAACAGTGACGCGACAATGCCCCCGACCATTGCCATCAATGAGTTCATAGCCACCAAGCCACTTATGCCTGACACAGTTTGAGCTGACATGACGTTGAAGCCAAACCACCCCACACATAAGACCCAAGCTCCCAAAGCCAAAAACGGAATATTCGAAGGTGCAAAGTTGGTGTGCTTTCCTGCTCGAACTCTGCCTTTTCTCATGCCCAAAAACACGACGGCAACAAGCGCTATCCAGCCGCCAACACCATGTACAACGACTGAACCTGCAAAATCGTGGAAGCCATAACCAAAGCTATTTTCAAACCAAACTTGAACACCAAAGTTTCCGTTCCAGATCATTCCTTCAAATAGTGGGTATACAATACCGACAGTGAAAAATGTTGCGATTAGAATCGGATAAAAACGAGCTCGCTCTGCGATACCACCTGAAACAATAGCGGGAATCGCTGCAGCGAAGGTCAGCAAGAAAAAGAACTTCACTAACTCGTAACCATTGCCTTGAGATAATGTCTCAGCATCAGCGAAGAAGGTGCCGCCATAAGCGACCCAGTATCCAATGAAAAAATACGCGATGGCGGATATACCGAAATCGGCCAAGATTTTAACTAAAGCATTAACTTGGTTCTTTTGGCGCACGGTTCCTACTTCAAGAAAAGCAAAACCAGCATGCATCAAAAAAACCATGATTGCGCCAAGTAGTAAGAAAAGTGTGTCGGAACTTTGCGTGAGAGTTTGTACAGCGCCGTGTACCTGATTGGCAGTTACACTCATTATGATTGTCTCCGTTGATCTGTAGCGCACTTATCCTGTGCATCAAAGTTAGGCTCATCACCAATTTGGTGAACTTAATTTATAGAGCGTCTAACAGAGCAATTCTCATTCCATAATTTACATTTCTAACACTTACGCTTTAATTTATTGTTTTGTATGAACTTTAATAAAATTACGTATTCTTGAAATGGTGTTTAACATGCTAATAAATGCACCAATATGGTTTTAGTGCACCAACACAATGCGCACTATATGGTTCAACAAACAGCAAACTCTCTACCATAAACGTAAAAGCCACCCCATGAGAGGTGGCTCATATACGGAATTGCTAACTAAAGGGGTTTATCGAGTGATCTTCCCTGCTTTTACATCTTCTAACCAACGTCCTTCGACAAGATAGGGAGGAAGCCAACCAGTTTCAACAGATAGACGGTTGCCTTTGTCGTACCACATGCAAGCCATGCCAAGTAGAGGGAAATTAATGAACGTGCGGATCCCTATTCTATCTGGTCCTAATTCCCTAAGGTGATATTTCTCTTGGAACTGTAGGTTTTTAACGAGAACTTCCTCAAAGTCATAACCAATGTCGGTGGTAAGCGCCGCGAAGGTTTCTAGGATCCCCATAGCAATTTCTAACGCCCAGTTATCCCCTTGGGCTACCGCTGCGTCCATTGCTGCGACGAGTTTATCAGGATAGTCCGATGTGCGATTATGAAACGACTGGATGACATCTACTAACATGTAAGACAATTCACCCGCTTTAGTAGAGCTCTGTCTCATCAAAGAAATCGGAAAGTTCGCCAACACATCCATACTAGCTTCGTCACGAACGATGACAGAGGTAAAATACGCATCTAGCCACATTGAGGGGCAAATGAAACCTGTTTGTAAAATACCTTCGCCTTTCCATGCTACTTCTGGATAATCAGGTAATTTAATGCTTTGAGGCTCACTTGGCTTAATAGCCAGTTTATGGTAGAAGGCACGCATTATTGATGATTCATATAAACATAGTGTGCCGATTCTCTCATCATCTAATGGAGGTAACCATGTATACAGGCGGAGCTGATAAGAAATGCCATCGCTCAAGTAAATCAAGTTCTCTCTCTTTATAGATATACGCCTTTTCCTTTTGTCTAAATTCTCTTTTATTTCTTCTCGATAAGCTTCTCTTTCAAAATCACTTAGTTCAACATGAGCTACTCGTTCAACCTTTTTTACCTTTGAGTTATCAACCACTTCTGAACTCTCCTATATCTATATCAAACTCTTTTGCTTTGAACTTGGAAACCTTACCACTAGAGGATATTTCTGCTTGTGTATGTATATAACGTATTGGTATATCATCTTGAATAGCAGAGTTAATGCTATTAGCAGCGTTTTTTTCTGTAGTACCATGTTTCTTACTGTCCATCAGGGATATTATTTCGGCTGCGTACTTAGATGTCCCTTGTTGATATGCTTCATTGCCAATTTTACGGCTACCGAGCGAACTGCTGCCACCTTTAGCCTCAACAATTATAATTTCACCAGGTGGTGGCTCTTCCACCTTGTAAACCATATCAAAGTCGCCCGGCTTCGAAATTGAGGTTCCAATATCTTTGGGATGAATTAGCTTAGCATTAGGACATTTACTCCGAACAAAATCATCCGCCGCCAATTCACCAATTTTTGCCGATTGTTTATTGATTTTACCTATTTGCGCGTTATATCCATCTTGACCAGTCCGAGCGTCCATTGCCTTTTGACGTTCTACTAAACACTCTTCAATCTTTTCTTTACACTCTTCAGAGAGTTTGTATTTATCATTATCGTTGAATTTTGAGCTCTCTTTGTAATCCGCTTCATTAAGCACTAGATCCTCGGTTAAGATAGTACAACCTTCCTCTCCACCAACTTTCTCTGAGTCAAAAACATGCGCATTGACAAACTCCTCAATCCCAACAACATACTGCACTTCGTGTCGGCTGCCATCTGAATGATTGATATGACGATAAAAAGTAATCTCGTTTCTTTCGCAATCAATATGGTCTAAATCGTATTCATATCGAATATGATTTTTACCTTTGGGTTTTCGGATTTTGACTTGCGAGCGAACGCCATCTTCTCCGACGGATGATTCTTTTGCTGCCTCTAAAATCTGATCGCAAACCTCTTGGGGAACGTTGTTTTGCGCCTGATACTCTGCCAACATTTGACCCAAGCGTTTTAGCCCTTCTTCACATAGGAAACCTGTTGGGTCAATCCATTGAATTGGGTTGACTGCATATTGGTAATGATTAATACCACCAGCAATAGATACCGGATCTTGTTGGATAAAGCGTCCTAGCTTAGGATCGTAATACCGAGCGAGGTTGTAGTGTAAGTCGGTTTCTTGATCGAAGTACTGCCCTTGAAAACGCAGTGGATTTACTACTTTTTCAATATGTACATGAGCAAAGCCATGAGCATCGTAGCTGGCACTCCATACAACATTCCCCTCGCAATCGATCAGTCGCTCTGGTTTACCAACTTGATCGCACTGGTACCAATAAATAACGTCATTTTCTAGCAGTGCCACTGGCGTGTAGGTTTCTGGTTGATATAGGTACCAGCGGAAAGCACATGAAGAGCGTTCACCAATTAAACGTTCCCCTTCCCACAAGAACTCCGTAACGCCTTGTTGTGTAATTTTCTTCGTCCTGCGCCCTAATGCATCATATTCATATTGACTGATGCCATCGTCGGTGTGAACTTCAATGAGCTGATTTAACGCATCAAACACTCGAGTCTGAACTTGTCCTTGCCCCTCACGTTTTGTCTGGTTTCCTTGCGCGTCATATTTGAACCGGACACCATCGTGTACTTCAATACGATCAGCGAATACCTCTGAAGTTGGCAAAGTAGGATTGCCAAAACTATCGTATTCAAACTTAGTCACTTCTCCGGAAGCATTGACTCGTTTCAGTTGCCCTAAGGCATCGTACTGATAGTGCGTTGCTCCTGCCGTATTATCAATGATTGATGAAATACGGTTTTGTGCGTTGTAAACGTACTTTTTCTCTCTATCTGGCCAATGCTGTTCAACCAAACGACCAACACCATCATAAATGATGCGCTCATTAAAATATGCCGTTTCAATTTGGGAAACTCGTCCCATTTCATCGTAATGAAATTTGATTTGAGGTAAATCTAGGTTTCCAAACCGAATCGCTGAAAAACGCCCATATCGATCGTAAGAGAAGTTCAGTTCCGTATTATCTGGCAGTACCTGAGATACGCGTTGGCCAACTCTGTTAAACTCCTGCGCTATCTCAAACTGGCCTTGAATGCGCTTTGTTAAATGCCCAAATGAAGAGTATTGGTATTGCAATGTTTGATGGCGATTGGATGCTAAAGTAAGTCGCCCACCAAGCGTATAATTGAAGTGGTTCTCTACAATACTGCTACCATTTCCTGCTTTGACGTGCATGAGATAACCCGCAGCGTCATAGCGATACAGCACCGTTCTATCGGCGACTTGCTTACGATGGAGCCGCCCCATATGATCATAATCAAATTGGCTTTGTAGATTATCAAACCCAATAGTTCCTGATAGCTGGCCTTCATCGTCATACAGGAATTCGAACTCTAAGCCGTCACTCCGAACTAATTTAGTCAGGTTACGTTGTTGATCGTATTCGTAAGAAATATGGCTGCCATCGGGAAAGATGACTGCTTCTTGTTGCGCGAGTGCTCCCCATTGATACGAGGTAATGCCTGCTGGCGTCCGAATCTGAGCAACACGACTGTGCTCATCGTAAGAATATTCTTCGCTATAACCGACTTTGTCTTCGTCGTTAAAATAACGAACTGATGTACGCCTGCCAAATTGATCATAAGCGAGTTGAGCAATACACCCATCGGGATAAGCAACGCCATTCACTAAATCTTCTTCATTGTAGCTGTAACGAAGTAATGTACCGTCTATTTCATTCGCGATAAGTCTTTGTTGTTCATCCCACCACCATTGACTTTTCTTACCATCTTCAGACTCTTTTTTGACGACTTGCCCGTGTTTATCGTAATCATATTCCGTGACACAGCCAAACTGGTCGGTATCCCAAACTCTTTGACCGAGGCTATTGTAGTAAGCCTTCTCGATATCCCCATCTGGCGAAACCGTTTTAACTAACTTACCTAAGCCGTCATAGCCATATTGAATTTCTTTGCCAGAGGAATGAAACTTAGAAACCAATTGACCATGCTGATTATATTGATAATTGACCGTTGACTGATCAGGATAGATAGCTTGTGCTTTTCTTCCTAATTCATCATATTGCCATCGCCAAGTTTTACCTGTGGGGCTTATTTTCTCGAGTAAGTTACCCTGCTCGTCATGCAAGAAAGACCATTGATGATCTAACGAGTCAGAATAAGAAGAGTGATTTCCCTGATAATGGAAGCGATAGTCATAAATTCCTGCGTCCCCAACGTTCCTGATGCATTTCGCGTTAGCACCTTCGCCATCCCATTCAAAATAATGAGTAAAGCCAGTTGGTCGTACACGCTTAACAATTAAATGGCCGCGGTATTGATACTGTTCCTTTAAGCCTAAATGATTAGTTGCACTGACCAAATCATCGTGCTCATCATAGGTATAAGTTGTCAGAACTTTTTGGGACTTTGCATTAAGCAGTTCTACAAGGCGTCCTTGCTTATCATATTGACATTCAAGAACCGGACGCTTGTTATATGCGATCTCGATCAATCGATGGTTTCGAGAATACTGCAATTGAAACGTTGAAAACGTGCCATTTCTAACTTGTTTAACAAGCCAGCGATCATCTTTTTGCTCAAACCGATATTGATGCCCATTAGCGAGCGTTACAATCCGAGTTGTTGAGCTCAGGAAATAACAGCTCGCACCAGCGTATATTTGATAACTTGTTGCTCCAATATCTACTGGCTCAAATTCTGTGATATCGGCCTTATCGTCAACAAACTCCCAAGCGATAACATTGTCTTTCTCGTTCGTCTTTTCGCGTAATTCAAACTGAAATGCATGTCGCCAACCAAAGCCCATTCCATGATTTACATCCGACTGCGAAGAGCGGTAAGTACGCTGCCAAGTAGTACCTTGTTGTAGCTCGATATCATAGAGTTCGAGAATTTCTTCACCCGTCACAAGTGATACAGGATCACCGGCTTTCTCATGTTTTTCGCTGCTTTGTTGCTGAGGCTTGGCGGATGCGGCACTTCTGCCACTCTTTTTATTCGACTTCCCCTTTCCCTTCGATGGTTTTGCATTGACGGTATTTTGAGTCGGTGGAGGCGTAACCGCCGACGAGAGTGCGTAGTTTTCGCCGGTAGGTACAATTCGAGCGACATGCAAGTCACCGTTCACCAAAGCATTGGCAAACGTTGAATTATAGTGTTGGGAAGTAAGCTCACCGTCAGGTATGTTTGGCTTGAATTGACCAATCGCATAGAACAAATCCTCGACATAGCGAAGGTCAAGCTCACCAAAGCTCTCAAGAAACTCTATTGCCTCTTGTTTGGTCACGAATGTTTTAGGTTCGCCGCTAGTAAGTAACTGACCAGAGAAGTGATAACTTTCGCCAAAGCGATTCGTGATAGGAATGACGAATTGAGGGATCATAGCCGTAACGTGTTTGTCCTTTTCTTACCTTGCCGCATCATTTAATGCTCGTTTCGCTCTTTTTATTTGTGAGAGCAAGATGCCTTAATCAAACATCCTCCGATAGAGATTCCTCTGTATGCGTAGACTGAATGTATTGATGGCAATTTTCACGTATGCAACTCTTTGAATTTCTGAGCGCAGCGTACTTTAACGGGACGATGAATCCTGAGTAAATGAACAATAGCGTGAGTGAGACTAATGTCTCATCGTGACGCGATTTTTTTACATGTTTCTTACTTAACTATGATTTTCTGCCCAGTTACGTAAATTCACTCAATAAGTTGCATCAAGTATCACCACTGCGACTCAACGCTTCATATTTGAGACAAAACAGCAACAAAAAAACCGCCTATTACGGCGGTTTTGCTTAAAGAATACTGATTAAAGGTTTGGACCTGTCGATGGTCTGTGTGGTTGGTTATTCCGCAGTTGCTGCATCCCTTGAAACATTCGCATAAACCACACCAAGATGGCTAATGCAGCAAACACCATCCCTACCCAAGGAATAAAGTAAGCGATGGTTTCAAGCAAAGTACTATGCAACCAATAATCACTCACGCCAACGAGTACACCGTTAGAAGTCGCGACGGTGACGATCAACACAACAAAAAACGTCAGGTAGAGAAAGAAGGTGCGAATTAAACCGTAGTAATGAGAAATCACTACGTCGCTGTCTTCTCCCTTATCTAATCGGTAACCCGCATAGATAATTGCGATAACGCCTGAGATCAGAAACGTAAACGGGGTCAGACAGCTCAGGATGTACGCAACCCAAATCCCGTTATGAGGTTTGTTCATTCGCTTTCGCTCCTTTTACTTCCGTTTGTGCCGTATCTGTTTCACCCATCGCTTCTTTGGACTTCACTTCCTCATACCAAAGATCGTGATGCTCTTTCGCCCATGTTTCATCAACTTCACCTGTCACCATGCCTTCTAGCGCACCTTCCATACCGAATAGACCAATATAGATGTGGAAGATAAAGCCACAGATTAGAATCAGCGCCGAAATCGCATGAACTAAGTTAGAAAGCTCCATGTCACGGCGAGTTTGGCCAAAGATAGGAAAGTCCAGAACTAAGCCACTCACTGCCGCGATAGCACCAAAGAAGATTAACAACCAATAGATTGCCTTCTCACCACCGTTTGAGAAACCAGCTGACGGATGTGTGCCTTTGTATTTACCAACCATGCCGCCCATTTTCATAAACCAACGAACATCTGTCATGTTTGGAATCGACTTGCGCCACCATTTAAAGAGCACGAGCATCAGTAAAATGAAGAACAATGGTCCCATGTAATTGTGGTACTGCTTCGCCAACATGACGATAAAGCCCCAGAACTCAGTAGGAACGTACGGTTTTAAGAAGTGCTTACCGTAAACCAGCATCAAACCACTGAATGCCAGCATTAAGAATGTAAACGCCATACTCCAGTGAAGCGCGCGGTCTAAACGAGACCAACGCTTCATTTTTTTACCAGTACGCGGCTTGCTAAGCATCAAAGGACCAACGAATACGTAAGCCATGATTACCATTGCAATACTGCCGAAAATCGCGACAGCACCCGCTGGAGACATCCATTTCTCTTTTAGAATGTACCAAGTCTCACCAGGTTTACTGATCAATACGCCATGTTCTGGCGATTGAGACGTGGTGTAGCCTTCTTGCCCCTCTCTGACTTCGCGCCAATAGTCTGCCCCGGCGAGTTGCGTGATCTCCTGTTGAATAACTTTAGAAGATTGTTCCTCTGCTGAAGCAGGCATTGCGAAAGTCAGCAGCAATGCTGTCATCATTGACAGCATTGCTAAAGATGCACGTTTAAGCGTGTTTAACATGTGCCTCTCCTTACTTAGCTTTTCGTCGCATCGTAAGAAAGATCGTTTCCGTCTGTCCAACCTGCGTTTTTCGCGCCGCGTTCTACCACACGTTGACGGAAAATGTCAGATACTTTCTCTGCGTCACCCGCAAGCAGCGCTTTAGTTGAACAAAGCGATGCACACATCGGTAACTTGCCTTCTGCGATACGGTTCGCACCGTATTTTTGACGTTCTTCCTCAGAGCCAGGCTCTGTTTCTGGGCCGCCCGCGCAGAAAGTACATTTATCCATTTTGCCACGTTCACCAAACGCTTCTTGTTTAGGAAATTGAGGTGCGCCAAACGGACAAGCAAACAAACAGTAACCACAACCGATACACAGATCTTTATTGTGAAGAACGATGCCGTCTTCGGTATGTTCGAAACAGTCTGCTGGACAAACTGCCATACAAGGTGCATCGGTACAGTGCATACAAGCAACAGAGATAGAGTTTTCACCAGCTTCACCGTCGTTTAGTGTTACCACGCGGCGACGTTGAATGCCCCATTCAAGCGCATCGTCGTTTTCGTTCTTACATGCAGTAACACAGCCGTTACACTCGATACAGCGTTTGGTGTCACATAGAAATTTCATTCGTGCCATTGTCAGACTCCTTACGCTTTACGAATGTTACATAGGGTTACTTTGGTTTCCTGCATCAAGGTAACCGGGTCGTAACCGTAAGTGGTTGCCGTGTTAGCCGATTCGCCAACAACGTAAGGTTGTGTACCTTCTGGGTATTTAGGGCGTAGGTCTTCACCTTCGAACTTACCGCCAAAGTGGAACGGAATGAACGCCAAACCAGGTTTCACACGACGTGTTACCATCGCTTTCACCTTGATTCGTCCTTTCTCTGCACCTTCAACCCAAACATCATCACCATCTCTAAAGCCAAGATCGTTCGCGTCTTTCGGGTTCACTTCAACAAACATTTCTTGTTGAAGCTCGGCAAGCCAAGGGTTTGAACGCGTCTCTTCACCACCACCTTCGTATTCAACCAGACGGCCAGAAGTCAGAACGATTGGGTACTCGCCCGATTTGTCCTGCTCTTGAATGGATTTATACAACGTAGGTACACGGAAGATTGCATCTTTGTCTTCCCAAGTTGGGTAATCCGTTACAAGGTCACGACGTGGTGTGTAAAGTGGTTCACGATGCAGTGGCACACGGTCTGGGAACGTCCAAACAATCGCACGCGCTTTCGCGTTACCAAATGGAATACAACCGTGCTTGATCGCGACACGCTGAATACCGCCAGAAAGGTCAGTCTTCCAGTTTTTACCCTCTGCTGCCACTTTCTCTTCAGCAGTTAGGTCGTCCCACCAACCAAGTTGTTTCAATAACTTATCAGTGAACTCTGGGTAACCGTCTTTGATCTCACAGCCTTTCGAATAACTGTCTTCTGCAAGAAGGCTTTTGCCTTCGAATTCCACACCAAAGCGCGTACGGAAGTTACCGCCACCTTCTGCAACCGTCTTAGACGTATCGTACAGAATGTGTGTACCTGGGTGTTTCATTTCTGGTGTGCCCCAGCATGGCCAAGGTAGACCGTAGGTTTCACCGTTGACAGGGCCACCTTCCGCTTCCAATGTGGTTTTGTGGAACGTATGCCAGTTTTGTTGGTGCGCTTTCAAACGCTCTGGGCTTTGGCCTGTGTAACCAATCGTCCACATGCCTTTGTTGAATTCACGCGTTAGGTCTTCAATCACCGGCTGGTTGTTTTCAACACGGATGTTTTTGAACAGAAGATCGGAATAGCCCAGTTTCTTCGAAAGCAGGTACATGATTTCGTGGTCTGGTTTTGATTCAAACAAAGGTTCAATCACCTGCTCACGCCATTGTAGAGAACGGTTAGATGCGGTAACGCTGCCGTGTGTTTCAAACTGTGTTGTTGCAGGAAGCAGGTAAACGCCGTCGGTACGGTCGTTCATTACCGCAGCAACCGTTGGGTAAGGGTCCACAATCACCATCATGTCCAACTTCTGCATCGCTTTTTTCATCTCAACACCACGTGTTTGAGAGTTCACTGCGTGTCCCCAGTAGAACATTGCACGGATGTTTTCGCGCTGACGAATGTTGTCTTTGTTCTCCAGTACACCATCAACCCAACGAGATACAGGAATACCTGCACTGTGCATTGGTTTCTGACCGCTGTAAGCGTTGTCATCGAAACGACCTTTGATCCATTCGTAATCGATTTCCCACACTTTTGACCAATGACGCCAAGCGCCTTCAGAAAGGCCGTAGTAGCCCGGTAGCGTGTCAGAAAGTACGCCAAGGTCGGTTGCGCCTTGTACGTTATCGTGACCACGGAAGATGTTTGCGCCGCCGCCTGATTTACCAATGTTACCAAGCGCTAGCTCAAGCACACAGTAAGCACGTGTGTTGTTGTTACCAGTAGTATGCTGAGTACCACCCATACACCAAATAATACAGCCTGGGCGATTTTCAGAAAGCAGTTTTGCTGTTTGGTAAACGTCTTCTTCGCTTACGCCTGTTACGCGCTCAACTTCTGCTGGCGTCCATTTCGCCACTTCAGCACGGATCTCATCCATACCGAATACACGTTGACGGATGAACTCTTTATCTTCCCATTGGTTTTCGAAGATGTGCCACAACACACCCCAAATGAATGCTACGTCAGAACCAGGACGAAGTGATACATAGTGATCCGATTTTGCTGCCGTACGTGTACGACGAGGATCTGCTACGACGATCTTACAGTTGTTCTTCTCTTTTGCGATCAGAATGTGCTGCATCGCTACTGGGTGTGCTTCAGCTGGGTTTGAACCAATGAATAGCATCGACTTACAGTTGTGCATGTCATTGAAAGAGTTGGTCATCGCACCGTAACCCCAAGTATTCGCTACACCAGCCACGGTTGTTGAGTGACAAATACGCGCTTGGTGGTCAACGTTGTTCGTACCCCAAAGTGATGCCATTTTGCGGAACAAGTACGCTTGTTCGTTGCTGTGCTTTGCGCTTCCCAAGAAGTAAACCGAATCAGGGCCAGACTCTTTGCGGATGTCCATCACCTTGTTACCGATTTCTTCGATCGCTTGATCCCAAGAAAGCTTTTTCCACTTACCGTTTTCAAGCTTCATTGGGTATTTAAGACGGCGCTCACCGTGACCATGTTCACGCAGTGCTGCGCCTTTTGCACAGTGACCACCCGCGTTAAATGGGTGGTCGAATGCAGGCTCTTGACCCGTCCAAACACCATTTTGAACTTCTGCGTAAATACCACAACCCACTGAACAGTGAGAACAGATAGTACGTTTTACTTCTGTTTTCGCTTCTGGATCGACTGATTTTGCTTGCGCTTTTTTCATCATTCCCGGTGCGAATAGACTAGCACCAACCACTGCGCCACCAGCGGCAAGCGAAGTGTTTTTCATGAATGCACGACGAGATACGCCAAGCTGGTTCGTTTCTTTGCTCACACTGTCGGAGCGTTTGACAAGTTTCATCCGTTATCTCCTAAAGTGTGTCGTAGTAATCGCGAATGTGTTGAGTTTCACGATACCCTTTCTTCTTCACGTCGTTTTCAGAAGGCTCAACCGTTTCTGAAGCAACGGCCACTTTCGTGGTTCCCGCAACAACAGCGCCGGCAACGGCAGCGGTTGTGAAGCCTTTTAGGAGATCCCTACGGCTTGTGTTTATTTCTTTATTATCTTTCATCATTGCTTCCTTACCTTACGGTAGATCTTTGGAGACTCATGCCTCTCTATCGATATGACCAAGTACTGCTCGATTACTCGTAATCAGTGACGTTTTTCACATCAATTTTTAATTTGTTCTTACTACTTTTGGTGTTCACGCTAAAGCGCACTTGCTCTAACGTTAAAAACGCATCGCAAAGCTGTGCAGCTGGCTTGTAGAAGTTCACGCTTTCTGCGCTCTCTAGTTGGCGCGTAAAAGATTGGAACCAAGGGGCGATGTGTTTGTTAAACACCGCTTGTTGAAGTTCTTCCTCTTCACCTGTCAGCATTGCCATCACTTCGCACAGTGCAGAAATATGGTCTTCAGGCTCTTTCACGTTCTCTTCTCGTTCGATGCCTAAAAGATCCAAATCGCGACGAATTTCCGCTAACGGTTTTTCCATCATCGAGCCCGTGCGATGCCAAGATCCGAATGGCACAACTTCACCACGGCCGATTCCAATAAACAGATCTTGATATTCTTCTTCTAACGCTTCTCGTTGCGCTTCGTTCGCGGCTTGTTGCAGTCCGAGCCAAGCTTTTTGCATCGCGCTCTCAGACGGTTCAATTTCTAGCGACTTCAGGAACGCCAGCATTTCATCACTAGGCGCACTACGAAAAAGTGCAGATAGAACGAGATAAATGTCTGTTCTCAGTGTTTGTTCTTGTTGTGTGTCCACTGCGAGCTCCTAGTATTTCAGTTGTTTCATTGGGTCTTCTGCCATCGACTCAAACATGTCGATCACACGGCAGTCTTCACACATCGCGATACGATTGATCGCCGCTTCATCAGAGAAATGAGAGTGACCGCGTAACTTGTTTTGTAGCATGTCGATCATCGATTGCGGAGCAAAAGGCTTGTGACAACGAATGCACTCGGCTGCCTTTTCTTCATGAATCACAACCGCTTTCTGGCGTTCTTCTTTCACCCAGTTCATACGAGGAGTAAGCGTCAGCACTTTCTCTGGACACGCTTTCTCGCACAGCCCACATTGAATGCAGTCTTGCTCGACGAATTTAAGCGACGGAGATCGACCGTCCGTATGCAATGCACGTGTTGGACAAACTGCCACACAGCTCATACACAACGTACAATCTTTGCTCTCACAAGAAACATTGCCGTAAGGCGCGTTTGCTGGCAGCTCAACAATGTTCTCGACTGGAATACGAGAAGACGACAACGCATCCAACGCCGTAAATAGACGCTGACGTTTGTTGCCTTGCAAGTCTCCTAATGCCAAATCAAAAGACTCGGTACAAAGTGTCGGAGCACCTTCACGTAGTGACTCTAGATACAGAATGTCGATGGTTTCTTTGGCGATACCAAGCTGACCGAGCAGCTCTTGAGCAATACCTACTTCGCTATTAAGCACACGAATAATGGTTTGAGGCATAAAACGTGAAGCCGTAAACAGCACCTGAGTAGCACCATTCACAAGCGCGGCGAACCAAGTATCAATACCAACCGAAGGCAGTTCTTCCACCACAATTGGAATCACATTATCTGGCAGTGCTTTTAGTGCCATCACGTTGTAGCTCTCGTGGCGAGAACTACAAATCAATACGATAGGATCTAAACCACCCGCTTGCTCATAGTTGGCGAGCGTACGTTCAATAAACTTTTGCGTATCTTCAGGGTTTGGCAGTGCGTAATGAATCGCTTCTGTCGGACACGCTGTAGCACAAGTCCCCACGCCTTGACATAGGTATGGGTTGATCTCGATGCGATGGCCCGTTCTGTCGCTGCCTTCACTCGATAGTGCCCCTGCCGGACAAGCATCCACACACCGTTCGCAACCTTTTACGCCACGAGAGCTGTGTGCACATAAATCGGTATCTAAACGGAAGAATTTCGGTTTATCGAACGTCCCCATTAAGGTTGGAATCTCTTCCAACGCTTCAGCCAGTTTCGGATAGCCACGACCTACTGGGTAGTAGCCCGGTACTGGGACTTCTTCCGACATGCAGCTGTTAAGGCAAAGATCGAGTACGATATCGAAACAATCGCTATTGATCGCGACCTTGGCAAGATTGTTGGTCGAACCATGATTTTCAATCAGAACTTCAAACGTACCTAAGAACCCTGAAACCTGAACCGAATTGGCGTAATAAAGCTCGGGATTTGTGCCCTTTTCGCCATCGGTAGAAAGCAGCGTTAGGCTGTTCATTTGCGACAATTGCGCTGCCGCACTTTCGATGATTGCTGTTGGGCCCACAATCAAAGTATTACCGCCGCTTTCATAGCTTACGGTTGGTGGAATAAGATTGGTCAACTCTACGGTATTTTCGAAAGCGTACAGCCTCGCTTTACCGTTATTGGAAGTTGCTTGTTCTAATAATTGTTTCAGCATTGCTCAATTCCATTTATGAACATGGATAGTCTTTTCCATCTCTTAGTGTAGTTAGCGCCGGAGATTCTGCTGATTAACTTATCAATGAGCATTCTTATTCCGCCATCTATAGGCGATGAATACTACGCAGTGCGTCCGTACTAACTTCAACCAGATTGGTATTGAGCAACAGATAGCAAGTGTCATGCCAATAAAATATCAACTAAAAATCAATAGGTTATCAACTTTACTGACAAATAGTAGGGATAAAAAAACCGGTTGAGACATTTTGTCTCAGCCGGCTCATTGAGTGTTTAGTCAAAATGTACCTATTCTTTGTGTGGTATATTTTGTCTCACCTCGTTAGGCTGTGATTCTTCAGCAAAAGTATCACTTTCGCCAGGAACTGTATTTATATACAGTTCATTTTCATCTTGAGTAATTTGGCCACTTTTGTCGGTGTTTGACTCTGCGTCTTCAACTACCTCAGATGCGATATCGTTAGCGTTAAGCTCAGACCCTTGCGCAGTTTCAGCGTCTGGTTCGTCTTCCACTTTGTCTTTAACCCAATCACGCAGCGTCTCAGCGACGTCTTGAGAAAGTGACTTTAAGTTACTGTAATCATCATCGTAATCGTCTAGGCCGTCACGCACGTTAAATTCTTCGGACAAGAACATTTTGCGCAGCGCAGCTTTCTTGACGCTTTCTGAGGCTTCAGAAACCAGCAGTTGCGCCACAGACATTTCTTCGGTTTTTTCAGTCTCTACACTCGCGGTAATGTCTGGAGCCTGACTATCCTCATTGACGTTCAAAGCATCTGAGCTTTCGTCAGCGTTTGAAAGCGCTGTGACACTATCTTCGGATTGCGCCGTCTCTGCTATCGGCGTGATCTCTTCATCATGTTGGGAAGATTCTTCTAACTTACGTTTCGACCAACGGCTTAAAAAACTAGTTGCCATTTGCTCTGCCCGCTCCTTTGCGTTTCTTACGTCTTACTTCTAACAACTCACCGTGGCGACCGATAAAGGCTTCCATCCAAGCCTGAACGGCTAACGGCATATCGTTAGATAGTACAAGGTTATCACCATCCATATATTGCGCCGCAACAGATTGTGAAGCCGTCAGTAACTGTATCGCTGGTTTTTCACCAGACTCGACGTTATCCATCACTAAAAAGAGTTTAGGTTGCTGAGAGCTTAAGTTAAAGCGGTAGTCTGTACGCTCGTCTTTATGTAATTGCAACAGACAAACATCTGGAGTCTCTTCCGTCGGATTCAGCGCAAATCCTGTCAACTGCCATTGGGTTGTCACCCAAATCCCTGTACTGATCTCATGCTCAACAAGCTCTACGCCGATTGGCCATGTATCCTCAGTCTTTTCGTAATTTTTTTCGAAATCTTTCTTATCCGACATAACTCACCCAGTCTTTCTATTTTTGGTCTGAAAACACACAGGACATTTTGCCCCCGTTTTCGACCATTTTTATTGTCTTCGAAGCAATAAACGCGCCAAGCTGATATAACTTAGTCTATATACTCCCTCAGGCTATAAGTACCAAACTAGACGAAACTCAAATGTATTGATGTGTCATTACTGCGAACTCGCAGTTTTAATGCATTGTTGACATAAAACCTCGCAATTTCTGTGGGAACCGCTATTTTGGAATGAGATTTGCTTTGCTAACCACTTAGCAAGCTAAATGCGTAGCAACCTAACGCTCTTAATCACTAGGACACGACTGTGCTGAAACCAAATATTATTAAAACCAGTGAAAATCCCCTGCAAACCATTGAAGTCGATGTGTACGACGAGTACGGCGAAAAGCTCACGAAGCAAATCGCTTGCGAGCGTCCTCTTACGGTCATGCTGAACTGGAAAGAAGTGGTCACGCTCATGACGCTAGGTTCGCGTCCAGAAGCACTAGTACTCGGTTATTTAAAAAACCAAAGCTTCCTGTCCGATCCAGCCGCGATCGAATCCGTTATTATTGACTGGGAAACGCATTCCGCAGCGGTGATTACTAAAGAAAACACTGAGCACTTAGAAGGCGCCCTGAAAAAGAAAACCGTCACCTCAGGTTGTGGCCAAGGCACTATGTATGGCAACGTGATGAAGCAGCTTGAAAATTATCAAGTGCCTCAAGTTTCTCTTAAGCAGTCAGAAATTTATTCTGCGCTGGAAGCGTTAACTCATTACAACGACACCTACAAAAAAGCGGGCGCAGTACACGGCTGTGCGGTTTGCAAAGGTAATGAAGTGTTGTCATTTGTGGAAGATGTCGGCCGTCACAACGCAGTGGATACACTTGCAGGTGAGATGTGGCTCAAAGAAGAAACAGGTGAAGATAAAATTTTCTACACAACTGGTCGCCTTACATCAGAGATGGTGATTAAAGTGGCTCAAATGGGCATTCCTGTTCTGCTTTCTCGCTCTGGCGTTACTCAAATGGGGTTAGATCTAGCGAAGCAATTTGGTATTACGACCATTGCGCGTGCGAAAGGTTTGCGCTTCCAAGTGTTTACAGGAGCCGACAAGGTTGAATTTGATGTAAAAGGCAACCAATAACACCTTTTCAGTGTAAACTAAAACCAATAATGCGGATTCACAGAGGATGTGGACTATGAATAATGACCAATTGTGGAATTTTCTGCTTACGCCCAGCGGTATCATGCTTTCTATGATTATTACCTTTGGCGTAGTCGGAATCTATGCGTATATAACAGGTCAGTTTAAGGATTAAGGCCAAATATAAAAAAAGCCTCGCTAAATAGCGAGGCTTTTGCTTTTTAAACGCTTTGCGAGTAATTACGCGTCAACGCCACGAGATTTTAGGAACTCAGAGTAAGTGCCTTTAAAGTCTGTGATTTTACCATCTCGGATTTCGATAATACGCGTTGCTAGCGAGTCTACGAATACACGGTCGTGAGAGACGAAGAACAACGTGCCTTTGTATTGCTCAAGCGCCGTGTTCAAAGATTCAATTGATTCCATGTCCATGTGGTTGGTTGGTTCGTCCATTAGCAGCATGTTTGGCTTGTGCATCATTAACTTACCAAGCAGCATACGACCTTGCTCACCACCAGACAGTACTTTTACTGACTTCTTAATGTCATCTTGACCAAACAGCATACGACCAAGGAAACCACGAACGACTTGCTCGTCATCACCTTCTTGACGCCATTGACCCATCCAATCCGTTAGATTCATATCTTCTGCAAAGTCATGCGCGTGGTCTTGCGCGTAGTAACCGATGTTTGCATTTTCAGACCATTTGAACTCACCAGCACGCGGTTCAAGTACACCAGCAAGCGTGTTTAGAAGTGTTGTTTTACCCACACCATTTTCACCGATGATCGCAACGCGCTCTCCCACTTCAAAAATTGCATTGAAGTCTGAGAACAAGTCCTCTTCAAAACCTTGGCTCAGGTTTTCTACAATCAGAGCGTTACGGAACAGCTCTTTAGACTGTTCAAAACGAATGAATGGGTTTTGACGACTAGACGCTTTCACTTCGTCCAATTTGATCTTGTCGATTTGCTTCGCACGAGATGTCGCTTGTTTTGCTTTCGATGCGTTTGCAGAGAAACGCGCAACGAACGTTTGCAGCTCAGCGATTTGTGCTTTCTTCTTAGCGTTGTCGTTTAGTAGACGTTCGCGAGCTTGAGAAGCCGCCGTCATGTACTCGTCGTAGTTACCAGGGTAAACGCGTAGTTCACCGTAGTCCAAGTCAGCCATGTGTGTACATACTGAGTTTAGGAAGTGACGGTCGTGCGAAATGATGATCATTGTGCAGTTACGCGCGTTTAGCGTATCTTCCAACCAACGAATTGTGTCCATGTCCAAGTTGTTGGTAGGTTCGTCAAGAAGCATCACATCTGGGTCTGCGAATAGAACCTGCGCTAGAAGCACACGAAGTTTCCAGCCTGGTGCTACTTCACTCATTAGACCGAAGTGTTGCTCCATTGGGATACCTACAGCAAGAAGAAGCTCGCCCGCTTTGGCTTCTGCCATGTAGCCGTCCATTTCAGCAAACTGAACTTCTAAGTCAGCCACTTTCATGCCGTCTTCTTCGCTCATTTCAGCAAGTGAGTAGATGCGGTCACGCTCTTTCTTCACTTCCCATAGCTCTTTATGACCCATGATAACGGTATCGATTACAGTAAATTCTTCGTAAGCGAACTGGTCCTGGTTCAGTTTTGCAACGCGCTCGTTTGGATCGTAGCTTACGTTACCGCTGGTTTGCTCAAGCTCGCCGCTGAGGATCTTCATAAAGGTTGATTTACCACAACCGTTAGCTCCAATTAAGCCGTAGCGATTGCCTTCGCCGAACTTAACTGAAATGTTTTCGAATAGCGGCTTAGCGCCGAATTGTTGAGTAATATTCGCTGTGGAGATCAAAACCTTTACCTTAGCAATTGGGGTGTATTTAGAAAAACCGGGCAACGGTACTTGTTCATGCTACATACTGCAAGTGTTGTTTTTATTAATTCACTCCAAGTGAAATCATTGTAAGGTTTCTAAGAAGCAAAAGCGTAAACATAAATGCGTCATCAAATACAAAAAAGAGCCACTATCGTCAGTGGCTCTTTTTCCATTAATTACTTCAAAAAAGTGACTAAGCGATGTTCGTCACCTCTAGGATCAGTTCGGCTTTTTTAGGTAAATAAATACTGAATTTACTGCCTTTTCCCCATTCAGACTCTGCTTTTAACTCACCACCCGTTTGGCTGAGAATACTTTGGGAGACCGATAGCCCTAACCCTGTGCCTTCTCGTTTCGTTGTGTAAAATGGCGAGAAGATTCGACTCAAGTTTTCTGGTTTAATACCGCAGCCCTCATCGATAACATGAATCGCGGCTCCTTTCACTTCGCCCTCTTCAATCCAGTCTTCACTGACTACTGTTAAAGTTCCTTTACCGCTCATTGCGTGAATGGCGTTCATTTGCAAATTAACTAAGATTTGTAGCAAGTGGTGACGGTTTATCTCAACGGACGTATGCGCTTGTAGGTCAGTCACAAACTCAACGTCGCGTTTCTTGGTGCCAGTTTTAACCAAGGTGATGCTTTCATCAATGATAGGATTGACATGTTGCCAAGTGATTTCATCTTGAACACCGCCTTGGCGACTGTATTGCAATAAACTGCGTGTGATATTGCGGATACGATCAATTTGCGCGTGAATCGCATCAATTTCTTCTTGTACTCGACTTGCATCGTCACCCAATTCAAAATGGATCAATTCTACGTTGCCAAGAATCACGGCGGTTGGGTTATTAATTTCGTGAGCAATCCCCGCGGTGAGTTCTCCCAGTGCTGCCAGTTTTTCATGAACAACGAGTTTGTCGCGAGTTTGGTTGAGCAATTGAATATGCAGCTCAAGATCTTGGGTTTTTTCTCTCAGGCTTGCCGTACGCTCTTGAACTTTGCATTCAAGTTGAGCTGCGGAGTTTTTCAGTTCAATTTTGCGCTCTTCTAGCGCGTCTAACATATCATCAAACTGTCTGGCTAACTGCGCAAGTTCATGATCGGCATCTAATCCTAACGGGCCAATCCGTTTTTCTTTACCTTGTTGGACCTGCTTCACCACTTTATGAATGCGTTCGATCGGTCGAAACAGATCATAAGAACCGCGATATACCATCACGCCGGAAACCAGCAATAACATAACCGTAATCAAGCTGATTTCGGCAATGTTCGTCATGTAGGCTTTAACGAATGGCCACATGAGGTAACCGGTATAAAGCATACCAATAACATTGTCGTATTGGTCTTTGATTGGTTGATACGCCGTAATATACCAAGCGTCATACACATAAGCGCGATCAACCCACTGTTCACCCTTAGAAAGTACTTGGTTATACACTTCTGCGCTCACGCGAGTGCCTATAGCGCGCCCTAGTCTATGATCGCTGTCTAGAGGAACGTTGGTACTCACACGCAAATCATCGAGAAATACCGTCAACGTACCCACAGGGCGAAGGCGGTCATTATCACTTAAGTAAATGAGATCGCGGATTTGATCCACCAGCACTGTGCTGTTGTTAAGGAGCAAACCACCATCAAGAAAGCCGATCAAATCGTTCGCTTGGCTGTATACCGGAATCACGGTTCGACTGACTAACCCACGCACTTCCCTGTCACCATCAGCAAGAATAGGCACTTCTGCTCGTTTGGCGAGTTCAGGATCGAGGCGTTCGAGTTCTTCTTTATTGAGTACATCAAAAAACGATTCGCGCTTGGTGAGATCCATAAAGCGGAATTTGTTTTCCATGGAATTAACGCGTTGGAAAGAGAGAAAATCTAAAGCATATCTTTTCTTCTGCTCTGTGACCCACTTTTGCAGGTCACCTTGTGGCATTCCTTTATTAATGCGAATACGGAAATCGTACGAATCGGCAAACGCCCGCACGTAATTGGCTTGCTTTTGCTGTAACAACGTTACACTGTTATTTGCAACACCAAGACGTTCCGAGACATCAAGCAGCGCATTTTGCCACGTGTAATGAATAGACCAATAAATGGTAATGCCGATCAGAGCTAACAATGTGAGGAAAATCGGCGCAGAGGTTAAGAATAACAAGCGATAACGCACCATGGTTTTAAAACGGTGCGTCCATTTTGACAATCCTTTGTGCTGTGGGCCGTTAGTCGGCATATTCCTCACCCTCAGAATCCCATTCTTTGTACTTACGTTCTAAGGTCTTGCGAGCTACGCCCAAGTCACGAGCAGCAGCAGACTTATTACCTTCATGCAAGTTAACGACTTGTTTAATATGTGCTTTCTCGACTTCTTTTAACGTCCAGCTGTTTGGATAGCCTTCGCCAGTAAATTCTTTGCCTTCTCTAAAGGTTGGTAACTCAGAAGAGTGAGAAACAGTAATCGATACATTAGGCAGTGAATGCCCGCCATTCAGCTCTCGCCAATAGTGTGCAGGTGGTTTGCCAAGCAAGATACAACGCTCAATCAAGTTTTTGAGCTCACGAATGTTTCCCGGCCAATCGTACTCACTCATGGCTTCCATATCCTCGTGAGCCCATTTGGGCGCAGGCATACCGAGCTCGCGCGTCAGCATGTTGCTGAAAAATGGCACCAACTCAAATAAGTCGGTTTTGCGCTCTCGCAGCGGACACACTTCAATTTTCAGAACGTTTAAACGGTAATAGAGGTCACTGCGGAAATTACCTTGATTGACCTCTTCTTGCAGATTACGGTTGGTGGCGGCAACAATACGGACATCAATACTGATCTCTCTTTCTGAACCGACAGGGCGAATCGTGCGCTGCTCTAACACACGCAATAATGATGCCTGCATTGCAAGTGGCATCTCCCCGATTTCGTCAAGAAATAAGGTGCCACCGTTAGCAACACGGAACAAACCTTCACGCGATTTTTTTGCACCGGTAAACGCGCCCGATGTATGACCAAACAACTCACTTTCTAAAAGCTCTGGTGCAATCGCACCGCAGTTGATTGGCACAAACGGGCCCGTTCGCCCACTCGCCTGGTGGATACCTCGTGCAACTAGCTCTTTACCTGTACCCGACTCACCTTCCACCAAAACAGAAGCGCGTGATGGTGCAAATTGGTTAATAAGTTGCTTAAGCAGACGCGTTTTTTCTGAGCCGCCGATGATCTCTGAGGTATTGTGACGCTGGTAATCGCGTGTCATGGCGTACTGCATGCGTTCGTTCAAACGGCGATCCATACAGCGACTGACCGCTTTTAACATCTGCTCAAGGTTGAATGGTTTGAGGATAAAGTCGGAAGCACCGAGCTGTAGCGCTCGAATGGCAATTTCTAAATCCGCATAACCCGTCATAAAAATCACATCGGCACGTTTGTCATCATCTTCAAACGCTTCTTCCCACTCAATTCCAGAACGCCCTGGCAGATTAATATCCAGTAAGATCAGATCATAATGTCGAGAATTACGCAGTTGTTCTGCTTCTTCGATGCTACCAGCTGTATCGACATGTGAAAAAAGCTTACCCAATGCCTTTTTCAAGATGGCTTGCATGCCTAATTCATCATCGACGACCAGTACGGAAAAGGCGCTATATTGTTGGTTTGTACTAAGATGGGATTGAGTAGACATATTTACCCCAGATGGATTTCGATGGGACAGAGTGTACCAAGTTTAAACAGAGATACCCTACAAAAAGTGCGACATTTTGTACCAACGCAAACTTTTATGCAAATAACCCCATGATTTAGTGCATAAACCAAGCACTTTAAGCTTGTAAAAGGTTGGCATCTTGTTTGCTATAAGGTCGATACGGAGCGCATTTAAGTGATCTCAGGATGTTGATGTTTGCTTATTCCAACACCCTAAGACAACTTGCGTATTACGCTAATCGCTCTCGTCCAAAAAGGCTTCTCCCTAAAACCTGGAGAGATTCCAAAGAATCATTGGAAAGGAACACATAAAAATGAAAAAAATTGCGCTAACTCTGGCTGCAACGTCTATCACGCTTGTAAGTTACTCTGCGTTTTCTGCTCAAGACGGAGAACATGTTCGCCTTGCAACCACAACCAGTACTTACCATTCAGGTTTACTTGATTACCTGCTTCCACAATTTGAAAAAGACACGGGCTACAAAGTCGATGTTATTGCTGCAGGTACGGGTAAAGCCTTAAAAATGGGCGAAAACGGTGACGTAGATTTGGTGATGACACATGCACCAAAAGCTGAAGGCGCATTTGTTGAGAAAGGCTACGGCGTTTTACCTCGCAAGCTAATGTACAACGACTTTGTGATTGTAGGCCCGAAAGCTGACCCAGCAACAATCAAAAATGACGAAGGCGTGTTAGATGTATTCAAAGAGATCGCAAACAAAAACGCAACGTTCATCTCTCGCGGCGATGATTCTGGTACGCACAAAAAAGAAATGGGCTTCTGGGCTCAAACTAAAATCGAACCGAACTTTGGTGGCTACCGTAGCGTAGGTCAAGGTATGGGCCCAACTCTAAACATGGCGTCTGAAATGCAAGGCTACACCATGACGGACCGCGGCACATGGCTGGCTTACCAAAACAAATTGGATCTAGAAATTCTGTTCCAAGGCGATGAAAAACTGTTTAACCCGTACCAAGTTATTCTTGTTAACCCTGAGCGTTACCCAACGATCAACTATCAAGGTGCGAAGGCATTCAGTGATTGGTTGGTAAACCCTCGCGGACAGGAACTTATCAATGGTTTCCGCCTAAACGGTAAACAACTGTTTGTTGCGAATGCTGAGAGCAAATAACGCAATATGAATCTTGCTGATACAACACTGGAAGCGCTTCGCTTACTGGTGAATTTTGATGCAGACCTATGGGAGATCGTTGCGGTCTCCTTTAGTGTTTCTATCACGGCAATATCCCTAGTGGTATTGCCGGCTATTTTGATGTCCTTTGTACTGGCGTATACCGACTTTCGCGGTAAATGGTTTTTGTTGTCGATCGTAAATACGCTGCAAGCGGTCCCTACCGTGGTGATTGGCCTGTTGCTGTACATGTTGCTGTCGCGTGCTGGCCCTTGGGGAGACTGGCAAATGCTGTTCACTCAGAAGGCAATGATCTTCGGCCAAATGGTGATCTGCTTCCCTGTTTTGGTATCGATGATGCATGGTGCATTACAATCTAGCGACCGTCGTGCAGTGGAAACTGCCATCACGCTGGGCGTCTCCATTCCGCGCTTGGCAGCTACGATGATTTGGGAAACCCGCTTTCCTCTACTTGCGGCTATCATTGCAGGGTTTTCACGTATCGTGACCGAGGTGGGCTGCTCAATGATGGTTGGTGGTAACATTATGGGCGTGACGCGAAATATTCCCACGGCTATCGCAATGGAAAGCAGTAAAGGTGCTTTTGCGCAAGGAGTTGCATTAGGAATTGTATTACTATCTTTAGCGTTGGCTCTAAACTTCTTCTTATCAAGTATGAGAGGCAAAGGCTACCTCAGAACATAGAACATGAAGCAAACAAACGACTCACCATTAACCCCATGTCGAGGCGAATTATGACTATAAAAATCACCGCCGAACAGTTATCCATGCGCTTTAAAGAGCGTGTGCTTTTCCACATCCCTGAGTTAGCCATCGGCCCAAATGATGCCATTTATCTCAAGGGTGACAATGGTGTGGGCAAAACTACCCTACTCAAAATCCTTGCTGGCTTGCTCAAACCCTCTACTGGCGATGTTGTTGCGCCAAAAGATACGTGGCTGAAAAAACTGACGCGTCGCAATGGTCGTGTCGATGTGATTTATCTCCATCAATCCCCTTACCTTTTTGACGGCACTGTATATGAAAACGTAGTCTATGGAGTGAAATATCAACAAGACACGCAAAAAGATAAGCGAGCTCAAGTTATTCACGCGCTGCGCATGGTAGGTTTAGAAACCTTAGCGGACGAACATATTTCCGTGTTGTCCGGCGGTGAAAAACAGCGCGTTGCCATGGCAAGGGCTTGGATCTTAAAACCGTCGATTTTGTTGATGGATGAGCCAAGTGCGTCTTTAGACCAAGAATCCATTGAACGATTGGTGGTGATGGCGAAAGATCTTTTGGATCGTGGTTCCAGTATCGTGGTGACAAGCCATCAGGCCAACGCACTGACCGACTTATGTAAAAAACAGTGGTGGATTAAAGACAAGACTTTGATAGAGTCTCCTCTGTTGTATGTCATACCAAAAGAAACATCCCAAGAGAATGCATATGCTTCAACCAACACAAACTAGTTGGGTCATTTTGGCTGGTGGCCAAGCCAGCCGTATGGGTGGAAAAGATAAAGGTCTGATTGAGTTAAATCAGAAGCCACTCATCGAACACGTTATTGAACGTTTATCTCCACAAACTCCACGCATTTTAATTAATGCCAACCGAAACCAAGATGCGTACAGCAAATTTGGTTTCGTATTTAGTGATCAATTCAAAGATTTCCCTGGGCCTATGGGCGGTATTCACGCGGGTTTGATGCATGCTGAAACTGACTGGGTCGGATTTGTACCTTGCGATAGTCCACAAATTAACACCGACCTTGTCGAGCGTTTCTGCCAGTTTGTCAAAGAAGACAGCGATATTTTGGTCGCGCATGATGGTGACCATCAGCAACCTGTTTTTACGCTCTACCACAAGCGCGTACTGCCAAAACTCACCGCATTTTTAGAACGTGGCGACCGCAAAATCATTCTACTCTACAAAGAGTGCAATACCAGTTACGTTGACTTTAGCGACTCACCAAACTGTTTCGTCAACTTGAACACTCCGGAAGAACTGGCGCAATTTGGACAATTAGAATCATGAAACACACGCTAAACATTCCTATTCTTGGTTTTGCAGCTTATTCAGGCACAGGCAAAACCACGCTACTTGAAGCCCTATTGCCAAAACTGACTGAAGCAGGTTTACGCATTGGCATGCTAAAACATGCTCATCACAACTTCGATGTCGATAAGCCGGGTAAAGACAGCTACCGTTTACGCAAAGCTGGCGCATCTCAAATGCTGATTGCTTCTCGCAACCGTTTTGCGTTAATGACAGAAACGCCAGAAGCCGAAGCGGAGTTTGAATACCTATTAACACGTTTTGATGAAGACATGCTTGATGTGGTTTTGGTCGAAGGCTGCAAAAACATCGCGTTTCCTAAAATCGAATTGCACCGTGAAGAAGTCGGCAAGCCTTGGCTTTATCCAAACGATGAAAACATCATCGCTATCGCTTCAGACGGCGGCGAGTTGGACTCTGAACTGCCACAAATGAACATCAATGATCTTGAAGCGATTGCTCAGTTCGTTATTCAGTATGTTCAAGAAGCGAAAGTACCAAAAAACAAAGAGAAAGAAGCCGCATGTTGCGATACCCTTTCTCCTGCTTTCCTTTCTGTGGTTCAAGGCCAAGAGAAAATCCTTTCTTTGGTGAACACGGTTTCGGAAATAGAAGCATGCAAGATTGAAAACGCCTATGGCCGCGTTCTTGCGGAACATATCGTTTCACCAGTAAATGTGCCGCAATACACCAACTCCGCGATGGACGGTTATGCCATCCGCAGTGATGATGTTGACCGTGATAGCTACCAAGTGGTTGCTGAAGTGATGGCGGGCCATGCTTACGAGCAGCCTCTGGAAGTTGGTCAAGCAGTTAAGATCATGACTGGCGCACCAACACCACGTAACGGCGATACAGTGGTCATGCGTGAGCAAGCCATTCAAGAAGGTGACAAGGTCACTTTTAACGGTGCGAATATCAAAGCAGGCCAAAACGTTCGTCAAGCAGGTGAAGATCTCGCTATCGGCAGTGACGTCTTTACCGCAGGTACTCGCCTCGCCTCTCCAGAGATGGGCATGATCGCTTCGCTTGGCTTTGGTGAAGCGAATGTATTCCGCAAATTGAAAGTTGCCGTGTTCTCCACCGGTGACGAAGTACAAGCACCGGGAACAGAGCAAAAAGCGAATTCTATCTACGATTCCAACCGTTTTACCATCATGGGCATGCTTGAAAAGCTCGGCTGCGAGATCTTGGATTTCGGTATTCTGGAAGACAACGAACAGTTAATGATTGAAGCGTTGGAAAACGCATCGGCGCAAGCGGACGTGGTTATGACTTCTGGTGGCGTATCTGTTGGTGATGCGGATTACATCAAACTTGCCTTGGATAAACTTGGTCAAATCGATTTTTGGCGAATCAACATGCGTCCGGGACGTCCACTCGCGTTTGGTCAAATCAACAACAAGCCGTTCTTTGGTCTGCCGGGCAACCCTGTTGCCGTGATGGTCTCTTTCATTAACTTTGTCGAGCCTGCACTGCGTAAGATGCAAGGCGAACAAGGCTGGAAGCCTCTGAAAGTGAATGCCATCGCGACTGAAAACCTTCGCTCTCGACAAGGTCGTACCGAGTTTAGCCGTGGCGTCTATGAACTGGATGCAACTGGCCGTTTAACCGTTCGTACAACAGGCAAGCAAGGCTCTGGTATTTTGCGCTCAATGAGTGAGGCAAACTGTTTGATCGAAATCTCCCCAGCTATTGATACAGTAAAAGCGGGAGAAAGCGTGACAATTATCCCACTTCAAGGCAGAATCTAGCTCAAACTAGAAATTCAAAGGTCAGCGAGTCTGGCCTTTTTGTTTAATACAGAAACCTTTTCAGAGAGACAGCTATGGCTCGCACCATTCTTTACACTTACAAAGACCAAGACAAAGAACTGACATTCTCATACCAGCAACACCGCAACATTCAAGAAGCAGTTGCCGAGGCAGAAGGTATCGATATCACTGAGTTCCTAAAGATGGAGCAACAAATCGAAGCAGTGTCTGACACTAAAGCAGTGCGCAACTACCGCGACAACTACTTCAGAAAATTAGGCTTTAGTAAAATCACCCTAGCCCAAAAAGAAAACCTAGGCGTAGGCAAAAAGAACAAATAAGCTTAGCTGTAAACAGAAAACTCGCGATTCGTCGCGAGTTTTTTATGCATGCTATTTTTTGTTCGTGCTCTATACCCAAGCATATAGAAGTTACTTGGGTATATAAGTTACTTCGATATACAAGTAAAAGCCCCGTTTTACCTCGATGGTCTAAACGGGGCTTTAAATTTCTTCTTACTTTGTATCGAGTAAGGTTTCAGTCACTACTTGATGTTTAAGAACGCAGCGCCGCGTACACCACCTGAATCACCGTGTTTTGCTTTGATGATCTTAGGACACTTAGCTACAGACAATAAGTGTTTAGGGATGCGTTTTGGCATCTCTTCGTAAATCAATTCGAAGTTAGATAAGCCTCCACCAAGTACAACGGTGTGTGGGTCTGTTGCAGTAAACAGGTTTGCAAAGCAGATTGCTAGCAGCTCCATAAAGCGCTCGACGTGCTCTACTGCTTTCTCTTCACCCTCTGCGTGCGCTTTAATAATGTCGATCGCTTTCTTCTCTTCGCCGTAGTAATGCGCGTAAAGAAGCTCGAAACCACGACCAGATAGGTAACTATCTAAACAGCCTTTGTTGCCACAGCCACAGCCAAGTAATGGTGCGTTTTCGCCCAGGTGGAACCATGCGTCGATAGGAAGACGTGTGTGACCCACCTCACCCGCTACGTGGTTGCGGCCAGAGAATACTTTACCTTCGTAGATAAAGCCACCGCCAAAACCAGTACCAAGGATCAAACCTAGTACAGATGGTTCATCTTGAAGATCTTCGTCCCACGCTTCAGAAAGCGCGAAACAGTTTGCATCGTTTTCAATTTTTACGCTGCGACCGATTTTAGCTTCCAGATCAGCACGAAGTGGTTTGCCTTTTGCCGCAGGAACGTTAACTGTTAGTACCGTTGCATCATCGGCGTCTTCCATACCTGGCAAGCCAAGACCAATCGTACCTTCGCAGCCAAACTCTGTATCGTATTTATTCACCAATTCCGCAATGGTATCAACCAGCAGCTCGTAGTTGTCTGTTGGTGTAGGTACACGTTCCGTCGCTACACGCTCAAGCTTCTCGTTAAATGCACCAAATTCAATTTTAGTGCCACCGACATCAAAGCCGTAATACATGTATTTCTCTCCTAAAAAATGCTTCAAACGACTCTCAAAAATGGCTAGAGTCAAAAGTATAAACTGATGGCATTATCCATATCTGTACGCCTGCAAACCGTGACCGAATGCAGATTTATCCCCTCACCGAAGCCAGTTGAACAACATACCATCAACAAAAGCTCATTCCTTAGAGTCAGCTCTCGGTTTTCATCCACTCTTTGAAACGTTTCAAGTGTGGCTGGTTAGGGTCGCTTTTGACTCGAGTCTTGCTCAGCATGTAAGTTTCTCTGAAGGCTTCAAACCACAATTGAAGGCATTCCGCAGCTTTAGGCTCACCAGCTTGTTTTAAAACTAATGTCGCGACTTCGGCGGTTGAAAGATGCTGATCATTCTCGGAGCGGCGCATGATGTATTCAGACAGAGATTCCGGCTCAATGGAAAGCACAGGCAAAGATTTAAGAAAATCAGAACGACGGAATATCTTTCGTGCCTCACGCCAGCTACCATCAATAAAGATCAGCAACAATTTTTTGTTCTCGACATCTTCTTTTACCAATCGCCCTGGCTCTAGATCTTCAATTAAACGAGAGGGATCATCCACATAGTCTGCAGGAAATACAATCACCGGTTGATAACTGTCATCCTGTAGTAGCGCTAGCATCTCTTCAGACGGTTCTGTTCGGTTCCATTGATACACGTAAGTCTCTTGAATCGTATCAGCGATTAGACGACCGGTATTACTTGGCTTAAACACTTCGTTTTCAGAAACAATCAACATACATGCAATATTGGCCTTGATGTTTGGCTGAAGGTCGCACAAACAGTGTTGCTCAGAAACCTGGCAATATTGGCAACGAACCACTTTACATCCACGCGCGTTGAAAGGCTTGGTTGAGATAGATTGTCGGTACTGATATAAACGGTGGAAAGCGTGAATTCTCATGGTAAGTAATGCCAAGTAAAAAGTAGAGCGCGATTCTACTGATATTATGGCTTCGCCTCAAGATAAGCCCATCAGCAGTGTGTTGAAATAATTTCACTCTTATCTCGGTCATAGATAAAGAAATAAATAAGGGAATGACAGTGACAGAAACGACATTTCAAGAACCCTCATGGCTCAGATTAGGCTTTTTCCTTGGCGTATTATTGCTTTGTGCCATTTGGGAAAACAAATTGCCTAGAAAAACACTGACCGCTTCGCGCAGGTTTCGCTGGGTCAATAACTTGTCATTGGTCGCTTTTAACAGCCTAGTTATTGCTTTAATCATGCCTATCGCCGCCTTTCAAGCTGCGGTCATAGCTCAGGAGCAACAGTGGGGGCTGCTCAATATTCTGTCCCTCCCCGCTTGGTTAAATATTTTTCTAACCGTCATTTTGCTTGATTTCGTCATTTACGCTCAGCATGTTGTCTTTCATCATGTAAAGCCGCTGTGGAAGATTCACCGAATGCATCACGCCGATCTCGACATAGACGTCACTACAGGCGCACGCTTTCATCCCTTCGAAATAATCATTTCAATGGGAGTAAAAATTGCAGCCGTGTTTATCTTAGGTGTTTCACCTATCGGAATTGTGGTATTTGAAATTGTGCTTAATGCGAGCGCGATGTTTAATCACAGTAATGCAAAACTGGCTTTATCCATAGACCAAAAACTGCGAAACGTCATCGTTACACCAGACATGCATCGCGTGCACCATTCAGTGATAGTAAAAGAGACCCACTCAAACTTTGGTTTTTTCCTTTCAGTTTGGGACCGCTTTTTTGGGACATACCGAGCTCAGCCTAAGTTGGGTCATGATGATGTTGTTATTGGTGTGCCGGAAATTAGAGACGAAGAAGAGCAAAGATTAGATAAGCTTTTAACGCAGCCCTTTCGCTACAATAAAGAGAAGAAGTAATGGTTGAAAAAATATTGTTGGATGAAGTATGTCAACAAAACGAATAGACCAAGCCTAAACCCCTGTTAAACACTACTTCATCCTCATGATGTGTAAGAACAGATTAGTTTTCTGCTAGCTGACGCTTTTTGTTTAACTGAGTAATACCAACAAATAAACCAACAACACCAAGCACTGCACATGCCAAAGCATTGGTGTTCATTACTTGCTGTGCCTCTATTGAGCTGTATAGAAAAGCAAGGCTGAAGAAAGTGGTGGCAAAGCTCAAACCTGTCAGTACGCTGAAACCAGCAAAACTGGCCAAGTCTTTAAAATCGTTCATAACGAGTCCCTGTTTACAATCCTTAATCGAGTGTTGTGAAAATAATAATTAACGAAATATTTGGCGCGATTGACTATGTTTTCGCGCATTCCATAACCAGATAGATACCCCAAATGAGAACCCTAAAAACAGTGTCTTCATTTGTAGGGCGACGTTGTTATCTAATATTTCTAATGTATAGTGAGCGTGGGAACTAAAGATAACATTGGTTATAAGAATCAATAACATAACGACTAGGCCAGAGCGGCGATGCTTGACCAATAGATACGCTGCTAATAAGTCCAATAGTCCCAAAGCGCTCCAATACATATTCAACCAGCGTGGCGCAAAATCGTAAGGTAAAAAGCCACCAACAATGTTGTCATAAAGATGAACCACTCCGCCAACTGTCATAAAAAGGCATAAGAGAAACACGACGAATTTATCCATTACCGTTTCCTTATCTGAATGAATGAGCAAAGCATATAGAAGTCACTTAAACATTTGTAATCCCATCGCCATTTTTGAGATCGACAGTGCCATTATCAACACGATGAGAACAGTAACGGCTGCTCTACCTTCTTTATTTAGCATAGTGTTTGCTTTGTCATTGTCCCAAATCCGCCAATGCAACGACAGAATCCTCCTTTAAATCACGCCTTGGTTTATCAACTCTCGTACCTTTTCCAGCCCGCGCTGAAACACAGTATGTGCATTCGCGGGAAGGCCGCTCTCGACATCGTGCCAGAAGAACGCGAAATCATGTCCACCATCGTCTTGCGTATGAAACAGCCATGAATTAGCGAGGTCAGCACACTCACACAAAACAAAATGCCATACTTGATTTTGAAAGCCACTGTCCCATGAGCATAAATATCGTGCGGAACGAACATGTGTGATACCAGACTCCTCAGCGAGCTCCCGCTTGGCCGCTATGATGTAACTTTCATCAAACACTTCAACAGTGCCCTTGACGAGCTGAACACCCGCCAACGGATGTTTAAAAAGTAGGATCTCTTGATTTTGATTACGTAGAACGACGGGGCAAACTTTATCGATCACAAAACCACTCCTTCTTATGGCTTTAGCTTTCTCTGGATATAAAAAAATCGCATGAAGCTGCATGATTCATTCCTTTGAATTCTGGCGACATTCTAGTCAACGAGTCCCTCGAACAAAGCATTAACATCACGTTGTGATAACTAAACCCTTTAGAAATGAACGAGATGAGATGTAACTCACTTTTGCGATGCAAATAGGAGCCATTAAATGAGTAGCCGTAACAAAAAAGCAGAACCTCGGTTCTGCTTTTAGTCGGTGGAAACATCTCATTTACTTGGTCTGATGAAGCTCATACTTGTGCAGCATTGCTTGCTGGTGCCCAGCAATTTCCGCCACTTGCTCAGAACTCTCAACCATAGACTCAAGCTGCAGCTTTGTGCGTTCGCCAAGATCAGAAATATGTGTGATGGATTGAGATACATCTGCCGTCGCTCGTTCTTGTTCTTCTGTAGCAACTGAGATTTGCTCAACACGTTCTTGAATGTGCTTAACCGCGAGGTTGATATCAGAGAATGTCGATTTCACTTCATTGCTGGACTGTAGCGCGTGGGTCATTTCTTCTCTTGAATCATTAACTGCTTGGCGCGAGCGCTCTGCGGCAGTAATAAGCTCGCTCATCATTTCTCGGATGTTCGTAGTTTGTTGAGAGGTATCACTTGCAAGTTTGCGAACTTCATCAGCGACAACCGCAAATCCACGCCCTTGCTCACCAGCACGGGCAGCCTCTATTGCCGCGTTGAGAGCAAGTAAGTTGGTGTTGTCCGCGATCCCACTGATCATATCCACCATTTCACGAATCTGTTTAACACGCTGGTCTAGCTCTAACATTGACTGTTCATTTACATCCAAAGAGCTTTCTAATGACTCCAAACGTTCGCGGTTTTGTTCCACGACTTGAACCCCTTTTTCAGTGTGTTGGGTTGCAAGGAGCGAGTCCTGTGAAGATGCATTTGTCACCATTGCTATTTCACGAATAGAGGCTTCAAGCTGCGTTATGGTCGTGATCATACTCGACAACGCTTCATTTTGTGTTGCCAACCCATCACTTGTTTGTTCGGCTGCACTGTGACTTACTTCTGCCGTCTGATAAAGCGTTTCACAATTGCGCGTCACCGTTTGAATGGAGTCATGTGTGGAATCGATTACTTGATTCAACTTTCGTGCTACTTCTTTCAGCTCATAGGGGCCAACTTCTTCTGCCTTGTCACGAAAATCATGTTCGGTAAGTGCTGAAAGACGCGTTAGTACATTCCTTAACCCTCGGTTTGTCCATGACTTGAGACTAAACCAAGTAACAAGAATAATAAAAGAAATCACACACGCCGCAAACACGAGCACAACGCTCACCGATTCAATGGTCTCGTTGACCACCCGCTCCTTTTCATCGATCAACTGACCAGCGGTTTGGGAGATTTGATCAAGTAACCGCATGGTTTCATCCGCAAGCATCGAAGCCTGTTTAAACTCTGAACGTTGCAATTCCCCTTGTTCTAGTTTGGCGAGGATCAAACGCAGCACGCCCTTTTCACTAAAGCCTTGTTTCACCATCTCATATGGTGCGGTTAAGCTTGCATATTCACTTACTTCAGGATGGAAAGATTGGAAGTCTTCATAGGCGAGTTTAATACCTGCTATGCGATTTCGCATTTCTCGGTATTCTTTTTCGGCTTTGTTTAATTCTGAGTGCATCATCATGACTAAGAACGTACTTTCCATTGAGCTTGCAGAAGCAATGAAACGGTTAGCGGCATCGCTCGACTCAGGATTATCAGCACTAAGGAACGAACTGATTCGATTCATTTCCGGGCCGATAGAGCTAAGCCCATAGCGAAAACCACCAACAGCGGCATCAATATCCATTTGAATTTGTATCACCGAAGATTGCTTCAACAAAATGGACTGCGTGATGTTATGTAAACGCGCTAGTTTGGTGTCTAACTCCTCCGAGAGTTGCTGAGCTACACCAGACGCTTTCACAACCAAAGTTGTGCTTTGAGTTGCAAGAGAGTCGATTTGCTCTTTTATGAGAGGCAACTCTTTCGGCTCAGTAATCTGCATACCATGGTTGAGTAGCTTAACCATCTCCAATACATTCCTGGTTAACTTTGCGTTTGCCATCGCGATTGGTAATGCTTTTTGCGACAAGTCTTCAAATTGTTCCCCTACCTGTTCCATTCCTTTGAAACTTGAGACAGAAAGGGCTATAACAAGAGCAATGATAGTTAAAAATGTTGCACTGACAGCCTGAATCAGTGAAAGTGATGTGCGTGAGCGTTTTCGCTTTGCCATAATCAATTTTTATTCTTTCTTAAGGTTGAATCGGTTCTGCAGTGATTCCGTCACATTTGTGAGACAAAACCGTGATTTGCAGCCCATACTATGGATTGGTTATGACACTAATATTTCAGTTGTGGGTCATAGAGATGACAGGTGGTGATTTGCGTCGAGTATATTTTCCTTTGATAATCAGTGTGCTACTAAGCGCCTGCTCTTCTGGGCCTGAGCCTAGTGAGCAAGCACAGGTGACAACACCTACAAATCAGCTATTGTCGGACAACCCTGACTTGTTCGACTTTTACACAGAGTGGCACGGCACGCCTTATCGCTTAGGCGGGACACAGAAATCTGGAATTGATTGCTCAGCATTTGTACAAAAAGCGTTTGTTGAGGCTTATCAGCTCTCGTTACCGAGGACAACTAGGCAGCAATCAAAGCAAGGTGTGGAGTTAAGTTGGACAGATGCCAAGCAAGGGGATCTAGTGTTTTTTAAAACAAGACGTACAACTTATCATGTCGGAATTTACTTGGGTAACAAGCAGTTCATGCATGCATCGACGTCTAGAGGTGTGATTATTTCAAGAATCGACAACCCATACTGGGCATCTAAGTTTTGGCAAATAAGAAGAGTTACAATGTAACTCCTCTCACTCTTTAACCGGACATTGCTGTAAGTTAAAACAATATCAGTCGTAAGTCGCAACAGCATTATCGAACAGATTTTTGACCAGAGCGATGTATTCATCAAGGAACGTGATCTGTTCATTGGTCGCTTTTTTATGCCATACCCCAGCCAATATCTCACCAAGATCTTCAACAACTGCATCAGCCTCTTTCAACAATTTGAAGCGTACGCTCGAGTGAAGTTCTGGATTTTGCTCAAAAATCGCCATGATGTTTGAAGCCACCATATCGGTGACAACATCTTCGATGCTTTCGGATCCAGTGTCGCCAATTTCGGTCGTAAAAATATCTAGATTTAGAGACAAGTGCTCGATAAGAGCGAGATATCCATCGGTTTCTAAAACCACTGTTTTTCTCCGTTTATTGCAAGCCTTCGAAGCTGAAAGCAGAATAGTTTCAATAGTAAGACATGCCGAGAAAATTTCATTAACTTATTTCATATTAACAAACATTCACGAACCAACTGGATGATTTTCAAACAATTGAGCTTTGCTTCACTGAATTCGGATGCAGGGTTTCTTCAAACCTTTTTATATTTCAGCCATTTTCATGCAAACAGGTTTGGTTACGACCATTTTCTTTTGCACGATACAGCGCAGCATCGGCACTCTTTAACCATTGAGTGTGAGTTTCAAAATAAGGCTTATACTCGCAAACACCAATACTTATCGTGTAATTAATCAAAAAATCTTCCACTTTCACGATCTCTTGCTCAATTCTTTTGCGCAAACGCTCTGCGAAATAGCAAGCTTGCTCCTGGTTTGTGTGAGGAAGTAGTACCGTAAACTCTTCACCACCAAAACGACCGCAGATATCACTGCTCCTTGCTGTTTTTCTCAACAATGCAGAGGTTCGACGAATGACTTCGTCCCCTGTCGGGTGACCATAAGTATCATTCACCTTCTTAAAGTGGTCGATATCGAATATTACTAATGAGCATGGTCCGTCGATAACTTTTAAGTGAGCAAACTCATCTTTCAATGATTGCTCCCAATAAGCGCGATTAAATAAACCTGTTAAACCATCTTTGCGACTGATTTCCGACAAATGTTGATTTGTTTCTTTCAAATGAATGCGATTTCTCGCAGTTTCAGAAACATCATTGACTTGAATCGCTATGTGGCTGACCTCTCCTGAGAGCCCAATTAACGGCGTGATCACGATATCTTGATACATAAAATCACTGCTGTTTGAAACCGGAGAAAAATTGTTGAACTTAAAAAGATACGGTCGGTTTTCCCAGCTAGAAAAAGAACGAGTTTCCAGATCGGCGGCAGCTTTTATCTTGGTTTCTAGCCAAGTTCTTGGCAGCTCTTCAAAATGCTCAAATAAACATTCACCAAGAATTTCTTGTGATAGAATGCCACTGTATGACTGCATAAAACTGTTCCACACACACACTTTATACTCTTGATCCAAAACAATAAGCCCTGAATCCATCGTATCGAGAATTTGTGTGACCCAATGAAAGTCTGCTATGTCCAGCGTGATATCGGACATTAGATTAGCTCCATGATTTCATAGATTATTTCTACGGATGGCTTATCAATTAAAAACAGTACCTCGCACTCGAAATCGAGCGCTTCTGCCATGTAGGTGTATTCGATAGTAAAGAGCTCACCCAACTCGCCTTGCTCTTCACAATAAGGTGTTAAGGTATCCACAATGCCTGGCTGACGAAGTGAGAACTGCTTGTCGAGTTGATCGCCCAATGATGTGAGAAATGACGAAACCAGTAGGTTAGAGATATTCAAGATGATTTCATTATGAGGCGTAAACTCAAGGAGGTAACCTAATTTTTCCCCAATCTGATTGATATCCCTACCACGTAAGCACACCAGTGCCTCTCCGTGAATACCACCACCGACAAACCTCTGCGCTACCGCAACGGAACTGTCACGCCCAACCACATCAACCAGTGTCATATGAAGCTCGCCGTAGGACAACGGTCCAACATGAGGAACAGGAAGTTGTATGAACTCATGTAAATGGTCGGCCATAATCGCAGCCCCTTTACCAAGGGCAATGTTCGCAATTTCACGGAATTTGGCTAGTAAGGAAAGCTCTTCGCAACCCTGGTTTTTAGAATCAACCGAATGACTAGGTTTGAACGCATAATGCAGTCCTAATTGTTCGTATAGTGGGAGCACCTGCTCTTCTGTCAGAGGCTTAGCGATAAAAGCTTGAGCACCAAGACCGAGACAGCGCTGTTTTGCCTCTTGTTGAACATCTCCAGAAATAATGACGATTTTGGTCGGGTACTGACTAACAGGTAATGATTCGAGGACCTCAAAACCATCCATTATGGGCATCGTTAAATCGAGAAACAAAATATCGATATTTTGCTCAGCAAGAATATTAAGCGCCTCATAACCATCTTGCGCTTCAATAAGATGCAATGATGTATCTTGTACGATAGAACGCGCAATAAGCTTTCTTGCAACAGCTGAGTCATCACATATCAGTATTTTCATGCCACCAATGGAACTAACGTCAAAAAAATCATAATACCTGTTGTAAACGTTCATCTCCATATGCTAAGCCAACAAATCAGAGGCTTATAAGCGATTTGATTCACATTTATACAAATTGACTACACTAAGAGGAAGGTTTCTTTACTAAGTATGCTCAACATAGCGCCAACTCCCTGCTATTTATCCTAAACTATTGGTGGTCAAATAGATTCGCGAGGTTTTGTATGTGGCAAGCAATATCGCAACAGCTTTCTGATACTTTATTGTTCGATTACCAGATCACGGAAAAAGTAAGGCTGTCTGGTGGGGATATCAGTGAAAGCTACATGATCAATGATGGCGAGCAACGTTATTTTGTGAAAATTAACGATCGCGAGTTTTTGTCTAAATTTGAGGTAGAAGCTGAAAGCCTGCATCTTTTGCGTGAAACATCCACCCTATTTGTACCTGAGGTGGTATTGGTTGGTAAAACCAAAAATGCCTCATTCCTAATTCTTAACTACCTTCCAACGAAACCATTAGAAGATGGTCCCAACAGCTTTAAATTTGGGCAGCAATTAGCTCACCTACACCAGTGGGGCGAGCAAAAAGAGTTTGGTTTTGATACCGACAACTATCTCGGTTCGACTCTACAGCCCAACAAATGGCACAAGAAATGGTGTGTATTCTTTGCTGAGCAACGCATAGGTTGGCAATTACAGCTCCTTAAAGAAAAAGGCGTCACCTTGGTTGATATCGATGACTTTATCGATGTCGTAAAACAGCGGCTAGCAAACCATGCTCCGGAACCTTCTTTGTTGCATGGCGATTTATGGAATGGAAATGCGGCACTCACTGCATTCGGTCCTATCTGTTACGATCCTGCGTGCTATTGGGGGGACAGGGAGTGTGATATTGCGATGACAGAGCTTTTTGGTGGATTTCAACCAGAATTTTATCAAGGCTACGAATCGGTTATGCCACTTTCTTCAAGCTATGAGGAACGTAAAGATATCTATAACCTTTACCATGTTCTCAACCATTGTAATTTGTTTGGCGGCCATTACTTGGAACAGGCTCAACTGGTTATTAATAAAATCATTTCTTATTAATTTGGAAGCCACTGCATATTTCAAGATGTAAAATCTCGAGGCACATCACTACAGAAAATCACCCTAAGCTCAAGGTTGAGTTTGGGGTCAAGTTTTGTACTTATTTCGACTCAATTAGCAACAACTCGACCTAATATCAAAGGAGACTTAACTTTGGATTGTGCCTATTTTCCTTGTAGGCAAAGTAAGTAAAGGGCTGTGCTTCCTTGATGAATAGTGTGTTTAAAAGCCCTGCGAGATTAGGAGTTGTTGTATGAAAAATTATACCGAAAGGTATGTAAAGTGCCCGCATTGCGGACACTCTATCGGCATTACATTGGATGCAAGTAATGGTGACCAAGAGTTTTATGATGATTGCCCAGCTTGTTGCCACGCTATCCACCTAAATATGCAAGTGGATGAGTTACAAGATAAGGTCGAACTATTTATCGATGACAATTACGAATAACAGCTCGAGCATGTGAACATCAGAAATATAAAAACGCTTAAATGAAAAAGGAGCACTAGGCTCCTTTTTCTCATTCTAAAGCTGTTTTGCTACAAGAACGCGCTCAACAGTATCAACAATTGCTTGAGTCTGAGGATCAAACTCAATATTAACACGCTCCCCTACTTGTCTCACTCCGAAAAGCGTTCGCTGCAAGGTTTCTGGAATTAGGTGTACCGAAAAACGACACGCTTCAACTTCACCAATAGTTAGCGAGCAGCCATCTAAACCAATGTAACCTTTCGCTAATACATATTTCATTGATTCTTGCGGCAGTTGGAACCAAATCGTGCGGTTATTGGGCGTATCGATGATATCGACAATATCTGCCGTTAAACTAATATGACCAGACATGCTATGCCCGCCTATTTCGTCACCAAACTTAGCCGCGCGCTCAATGTTTACGCTATCCCCTTCCACCAGCCGACCTAAATTAGTAAGAGCCAATGTCGCTTGCATTAAATCAAAACTGATAAGGTTGCCTTCGATCTTAGTCACAGTTAGACAACATCCGTTGTGTGCAACGGATGCACCAATTTCTAACCCTTTACAAAGTTCATCGCTTAACTCGACAACGTGCGTTTGAAAGCGTTCTTTTTTATCAATTTTAACGACCTTCGCCGTACCCTGAACTATTCCTGTAAACATTTCTTTTTACCTATTGATTTAATACCAACTGTAGTCGAAGACTAAGCCCTAAACACTGCGCTACAGGTCGGAAATAAAGACCGCAGACGATAAAGCCATGGCTTAATGAACACTGGTTTGTTCTCATGCATGTTTCAACATTACCATGATTTGCTGCTGTTCTCAGTAAAAGCGTATCCTTAGCGTAGAGAGCGTCCAGTCAGTGTTATCGACTATTCGCTACCTAGCTATGGAATATAAACATACAATTGTTTATCATTTGCGCGGAGTTTCTCCGAGGCATTTTTTCACCTTATCGTGACTAAAATCAACCATCAGATCCGTTCACCACATCTTTTGCCCTCGAGTACTCTCATTCTTTCAACTTATTGTTCCGCTCTGGAGTATTTTTCGTGCATCGCTATAAAGAAGAAGCATCAAGTCTTATCAAATTGGCGACCCCGGTATTGATCGCATCTGTCGCTCAAACTGGTATGGGGTTTGTTGATACCGTAATGGCTGGCGGCGTTAGCGCCACCGACATGGCTGCGGTTTCTGTCGCTTCAAGTATTTGGCTACCATCCATTTTGTTTGGGGTGGGTTTATTAATGGCATTGGTCCCTGTTGTCGCACAGTTAAATGGCTCTGGTCGTAGAGTGAAGATCCCGTTTGAAATTCAGCAAGGCGTCGTCTTGGCATTGCTGATCAGTGTGCCGATAATTGCAGTCCTGCTTCAAACCCAGTTTATTCTCGGGCTGATGGATGTTGAAGCACTGATGGCTGAAAAAACGGTGGGATACATTCACGCCGTTATATTAGCAGTACCCGCTTTTTTACTTTTCCAAACGCTTAGAAGCTTTACGGATGGTATGTCATTGACGAAGCCGGCAATGGTGATTGGCTTTATCGGTTTGCTGCTCAACATTCCTCTAAACTGGATTTTCGTGTACGGCAAGTTTGGTGCACCTGAATTAGGCGGTGTTGGCTGTGGTGTAGCAACCACGATTGTTTACTGGGTCATGTTTGCCATGCTATTGCTGTATGTGATGACATCAGAGCGATTGAAAAGCATCAACCTATTTGGAGAATGGCATCGCCCACAATGGAAAGCACAAGTTCGTCTATTCAAGCTCGGCTTTCCTGTTGCAGCAGCGCTGTTTTTTGAAGTGACATTGTTTGCTGTTGTTGCACTGCTCGTTTCACCACTGGGTCCTATCATTGTGGCAGCGCATCAAGTCGCGATTAACTTCTCCTCGTTGGTATTTATGCTACCAATGAGTATTGGTGCAGCAGTAAGCATTCGTGTCGGCCATCGACTTGGTGAAGAAAACGTAGATGGCGCGCGCGTAGCGTCACGAGTCGGCATTATGGTTGGTCTAGCATTGTCCGTTCTCACAGCGATTTTAACCGTCTTGTCTCGTGAGTGGATCGCCGAGCTTTATACTAGCAACCCAGAGGTAATCACTCTAGCGATGCACCTGCTCGTGTTTGCCGCTGTTTATCAATGTACGGATGCGGTTCAAGTGATCGCAGCTGGTGCATTACGCGGCTATAAAGACATGCGAGCCATCTTCAACCGTACTTTTATTGCTTATTGGATTCTTGGGCTGCCAATTGGTTACGTCCTTGGCCGTACAGACTGGATTGTCGAGCCAATGGGAGCACAAGGCTTCTGGCTTGGTTTTATCATCGGCCTATCTTCTGCGGCCTTTATGTTAGGCGTCAGAATGCGTTGGATGCATCGCCAAGAGCCAGAAGTGCAATTGAACTTTTCAGTTCAATAAAAAGTAAAAAAAGCCAGCATCCGCTGGCTTTTTTGATCGAATAATCACACGGTTGAGTATACTTATAACAAGATTGCGAAGTGGTTGATTTTGCTCTCTAGACAACGGATACGAAGTTATAAAAAAGGATATTTGTGCGGTCTATTTTATTGTTCTTAATCTTGATTCTTAATGGTTGTGATAACTGGTTCAATCCAGAGAACGCCATGTTTGATAAGTATCATCAACGTGTAGCCAATGTATTGGACGTTCCTGCTATTCCAATAGAATTACAGTCTACGGTAACGATTCCTGCGAAACGCGTTTTGTTCGAGCCATTGCCAAGGCTATCTATTGGCCTGCTAGAGAGCTATCAATTACGACAATGCGGACTCTTTAATTTACTTGCCGAGAAAAACTCACAACTTGGAAAGGTGCAGGATGCCTTTCATGATTTTGATTATCAAACTGCCCTTTTAAGAGTCATAAATCGATGTTTATCCGAATTTCCACTTAGCGATGAAGAACGCGCGACATTGACAGAGCTTTACTCAACCAAGTGGCAACATCTAGACATTCATCTCGACAACTTACTACTCGTAAGTGATGCCATGCAAAAGCAACTAACAGCCTCTGATTGGCTATCTCAAAATACGACGAATGATATTGCACGCATTAACGATGTCTATCGTATTTTCAGCGAAATGTATGATTTACCCCACCGCGCGGTCTCACGTCTACCCGATGTGGAAGTTACTCAATATCAAGAAGAGTTAGAGAAATCTCGTTTACTCGGACGACTTTACTACTCGATGGTAAACACATCCCTTTGGTTAAAAGCAACAACTCAGCTACTTGAGCAGAACCAGAGCAACGTATTGTGCGGGCCGAACAGAGACACCACCCAGTTCCGCTACTTAAGAAATGTCTTTCAATCCATTTACGTTGAAGAAGTGCAACCTTATTTGGCTTATTTAGACAGTACCTATCAACAACTTAATGATGGTGCCACTTTGGTGGAGAACCGTATGCAACTCCATGGTCACCAGTACGGCATCATTGAGGCACATAGGACATTTAGGCAAGAAACCCTAAACCACGTTCAGTTTTGGCAGGGTCTCTTCAAACGATGTGGCGTAACCGTTGGCAACTAGTAAGTGCAGAGCGTTCTATTCCTTCAACCTTTCACGCAAGAATCGAGCAAAACGTGGTTTACCAGTATGTGTAAAACCGTTATATCTAAATGTAATGGTTGAACCAATTTTCGGAGGCTGGCGACGCACTTCATCGGTAAATCCGCTACCGATGTAAAACTCAATGCCATTTGGTAAGCGAACTAACATTGCTCCCATCATACCTAATAAGCGCCCTGTTCCTGGCTTATAACCCACAACTAACGCTTCATCATCTGCGTATCGTTTTAGTTTAAGCAAATCACTACCGCGTCCAGCCTGATAGCGGCTTGATACCTTCCGCAACATCACCCCTTCACCGTCGGATATTGAAATTTTATCCAACTGTGTAAACAGATGAGCTTCATTTTGAATGGCTCGGTGCTCGACATATTTGATATGAGGCTGGTCGACTTCAAGCACTAAGGCTTTGATGTTGTAATAACGCTTCCGATAATCACCAGCGGAATATGGCATATCAAAGATCATAAAGTCGATATGTCGCCAAGCAGACTCTACAGGAGTTTTATCTAATACCGTTTGCTGAACAAGATGGAAGTTACCTCTCCCAGCCCAAAGTTCACCGTCCAACGGATAATCAGGCAAAGGTCCTGTAAACCAATCTGGGGCGTAGATTCGATTACCATTTCTCGTCACGAGATGTTGCCCAGTCCAATAAGCGCGAACACCATCAAGTTTTTCGCTATACCAATATTCAGACACATCAATGCCATCCTGATAGCTTTGTGCAAGAGAAACTGGTGGTGCGAGAGAAGTATCCGCTTGAGGCTGTGAAGACGCAGCCATAACAGCCAACGCAATTAATGTCATTTTTAATGGCATAAGAAGACCTTGTACAAAAAATCGCCTTTATTGAAACGTAAGTCCTCTCGATGACCTATTTATTACTAGTTATTCTTCGACTCATAACAATCAACATTAGTAATAATTTGCAAAGATAATCATAAACTTTATGACAGGTTTTGCATTTAGTCGTTACACGTTATTCACGTAAGGCGGATGGTTCGTCAATCGAGGTGGAATCTAATTATGATGCCCCCCGCTCTAACGACTTCTTTCGGCTCAACACCTCTTATAAGCAAACCATTTCTGTGTGCGTTTTTGATTCTCAATTTGAGAATCAGTCCTTTCTCAAATTGAACAATATCATTAACAATATTTAACTATTTGATTTTTAATTAATTTCAAATTGGCACGTTACCTGCTCTATATCCAATTAGAAAAACAAACGGAGACAGAGTCATGGAATTACGCAAACTAGAAATCAATCAAGACAAGTTAGCCATTGAGTTTTTTGGTGACTTAGACGCAAGTGGCTGTCGACAAGCACAACATCACATTGATGAAGTAATTCACAACAATCATCACAAAGAAGTCGAAATTAACCTACAGCACGTCCAATTTCTTGATTCTTCAGGGATTGGTGCCATTGTTTACTTATATAAGCGTCTAGTTGAACGTGAAAGAAGCATGAGTATTGAAAACGTATCAGGCCAACCTTTAGAAATCATGAGCTTGCTTCGTATCAACCATGCCATTCCCGTTAACTCAAAAGGACACTAAAAATACCGGTTTAAACGGAGGTTGGCATGGTAAATCTTATACGACGATATGCAGTAAGCGGTCTTGTTGTCGGCATGTTTGGTTGTTCGTCGTTTGACTACCCAGAACACGGGAAAGGTGGCTTGGCGGAAAGCTATCAAGATATCTCGATCGAGAATTATCAGTTTTCCCCAGTGATGCCTGACGAGCCTTTAGGTCCAGAACATGGGTTAAGGTTTGATTGGCAACTGACCAAGTTACATCTAGACGCACTAATCCAAGAGGGCGCGCGCTGGTGTTTTCCTGCGGCAGTTGTTCAGGCCCTTGAAAAACAAAATAGAATTGCGCGCGAGTTAGAAGGTGGGCTTTTACTCGACGCTGTCAACGACCTTGTGATTCAGCGTCGACGCTTAAACCAGCTCGAACAACAACTCGACTACGTACTGAGCCAAACCACTTGCACACCGCCCGATGATATTGAAGCTCTACGTAGCGACCTAAACATAGTCTCGGATATCTATGCACTACTTAATATCGACAACCAGTTTGCTGTCGATTCAGCAGAAATCAACCCGAAGTACATGGGACATTTGGCAGAAGCAGCCTACATTTTACGTGACCACCCCAACCTATCTCTTGTAGTAACGGGGCATGCGGATGCAACTGGAACACCCGATTACAACCAGAAACTTGCTCAAGCGCGTGCGGAACAAGTAAAGCGTTACCTAACCGTATTTGGTATCACTTCAGAGAGAGTCACTACCAAATCTGTCGGAGATAACCTGCCACTCTATGAAGGTGAAACATCCGCCGTGCGTTTAACTAATCGTCGAGTAAGCATCGAGGTTATTAGCCCTAATTCAGATAGCGATAGCTCAATAAACCGCAACCCAACGGCAGGAGGCGCGCTATGAACACGATGAAACCATTTATCCTCTTAATGTTGTTGTGTCTGGTCGCGTGGGTACCTTCTTCCATAGCGGATGAGAGCAATACTGTTAAGGTCGGTGATTTAATACAGATTAACTTACCTGGAGAGGCGTCGTTAAACCAAGGGTTTCAGGTTGATCGTCGTGGACGAATTAATTTACCAGAAGTCGGCCCTGTATTAGTGGCCGGCTACAATGAAAAACAACTCCAAGACGTGATTATCGACAGGCTAAAGACCGTGTATCGTGACGTTAACAACGCTCGAGTTTTTATTAAACAGCAACAGTTGTTAGTGTCCGTTCAAGGCTACGTGGTCAAACCCGGTGAATATACCTTACCTTCTGGGTCCAACATTCAAATGTTTGTGTACGAAGCTGGCGGCCTGCGCGCTGGGGCTCAGCTTGATAAAATGATCGTGAAACGTGGAAATAAAAACATTGAATTTGACTACAAACGCTTCCTTGATACGGGTGACAATAGCCAGCTGCCAAAACTAGAATCACTGGATGTCTTATTTGTCCCCGCTTCCCCACTCGTAGGGAATATTGAGCAAGAGTTTGATGCAGCAAAACTCGCGAATTCAGGTGACAGCGCAGATTCCGCTCGTGCAATCAAAGTCTTTGGTGAAGTCAACGCACCTGGCTCGTTCTCATACAAGCCAAACACCACGCTAGTTGATGTCGTAATGCGAGCTGGCGGCGTGACACGATATGCCAGTGTTGAGCAAATTCGCGTGATAACAAACAATAACCCAACCATGTTTAACCTGAAAAAGTACCTTGATACTGGAGACCAAAGCCTACTGCCAGAGATCCTGCCAGGTGCCACCATCTTTGTCCCAAAACAGGAAGAAGAAATCAAAGCAGGTGCAAATGTGGTTTACGTGATGGGTGAAGTCGCCCATCCTGGGGCATACGAAGGCAAGCAAGGCGCTAGCTTCATGGATATCCTCGCCAACGCTGGCGGGCCCACTCGCTACGCAGAATCTCGCCAAATTCGCGTTATAAAAGCCGATGGCAAAGTCATCAAATTCGATCTTACCGCGCATACAGAAGGACTATCTTCAACCAGACCACCAAATGTTGGACCGGGAGACGCGATTTTCGTGCCGGAGAAAACCGATTTCAATGAGAAGTCTTGGTTAAAAGTAGCACCTAGTCGAGCGGTCGCAGTGATGGGAGAAGTTGTTCGCCCTGGACGTATCGAGTGGTCAGACGAAATGGATTTGATTGATCTGCTTGCACACGTTGGTGGCCCAACTCGACGAGCTGATACCACCAAAATTGAAGTCGCCAATAACGGTCAAATGACACAATTTGACTTAGACCAATACATTTTGGATGGCTCACCAACATCAAGCCTACCTCAAGTTTCCGCTGGTACAGTCGTAAGGGTACATGCATTGCCTGACGACCCATCCGATAATAAGTCGCAATGGGTAAGCCAAAGCTCTGACGCATCGATATACGTTTTCGGGCAAATCAATGCACCTGGGCGCTATCGTTTCACCGAAGATATGCATTTTCTGGATATTTTGTCTGCCGCCGATGGACCGACAATGGATGCAGATATTCACAACATCCGTGTCACACACCGAGGCCTAGGTTATGCCAAAGTGAGTAAATTGAATTTATCGATGTACTTTGAAACAGGCGATGAGTCAATTCTGCCCCACGTTCGTCCCGGTGATACCATTTACATTCCAGAAAAAAACAAAAACTGGTTAGATCGTTCAAAAGAGTCCACGGTACGCGTATTAGGTGAAGTAAGAGACCCAGGGCGGTACGTTTTCAATGACAACATGACTGTGCTTGATCTGTTAGCGGAAGCAGGAGGACCAACTGATAATGCCTACCTTGAAAAGATCAGTGTGGTCAATATGTCTTGCTGCCAAGGCCAAGCCCGAACATTTGATTTGGTGAACTTTAGTAAAACAGCCAACATTTATGAGCTGCCAGTCATTCGCGCAGGCGACACAATTTACATTCCCCATAAAGACGAAAGCTTTGTTGAAAAAGCGAGGGCCGGATTAAGAGATATTTTACAAATCACCACAACCATCGTGTTAATAGGAGCGTTGTAATGACTATTCCTGCAACTCACGCTGAGATTGAGCAAATTTATCTTCAGAGTGAACAGAAAGGCCACAAAACGATTTGTGTTGTGGGTTGTAAATCTGAAGATGGTGTCACTTCCGTGGCGTCATCTCTTGCAGAGCGCTTGGTTTTAGCAGGCCACAATACTTTGTATGTAGACCTTAACTTGTTCAAACCCGCTTATCACACTGTTCACGAATTTGATGATGACGAGAAGGTTGGCCATTTGATCACACGAGAGAATACACATCAAACTTTAGTCGGCCTCCCTGCTCCATCTCTCGCCAGCACTCAGTTAGCGTACCGAGACCCAACAATGCTGAAACGAAACATTGCACAATGGTTAACGCAGTACGAGCGCGTCGTGATAGATACATCACCACTTCTCAGTGTCAACCGAAGCAATATTGCGCCTCAAGTGATTGCTGGCGTATGTGATGCTACTTTGTTAGTAGCGCATTATGGTTCTACGACTGCAACCCAGCTCGAGCAAGCCAAAAAGATACTCGATGCTAGCGATGCGAACTTGATTGGTTCTGTACTGAACATGAAGCACACTCCAAGCCTGAAAGATGAGTTAATCCGCCAAGTTTCCAAGCTGCGTTTCTTACCAAAAAAGTGGAAAGAAAAACTGTCTCAGCAAATTAAAAAAAGCGAACTGTTTATGTTATAGGGAGCGCTATTATGACGATAAATAATACATTGACTATCGAGCAAGAATTAGTGGATGAGCATATTCTTCAGCAAATGATCAAAGATACGTGCGCCGAAATCATCCCTACCTTGATTGATCACTATGTCGAAGAGTCACGCGATCGCATGGAGAAAATAGAGCAAGCATTAAGCACAAAAGACCTTCAAACATTAGAGTTCGAGGTTCACACACTGGGCAGTTCTGCTCTCGCTTTAGGCAATCGAACGCTTTCAAGACAAGCAAGAATGATTGAGAAGTACTGTGTCGAAGGAAAAATACCAAAAGCATTGGAGCTTTGTGAAACACTTCCGCAACTCGCCAATGAATCGTTTGATGCGTTAGAAAAGCGAAAAGCTCAAGGGTTTGAGTAGTATCAGTGTCTTACTCCCTAGCGAAGCATCGCGTTTGATAAAGCGCGATGCCGACATCATCTCAGAAATTTAGGCTCCAAATTCAATCACCCTCGCCAAGCCACACACCTTTAAATTATTTGGGCATAACTTAATCAATTAAAAAGTATGGATTTTTCGCAAATTTCCTACCTTGTGCTAATACTTAAATAACGCTTTTCTCAAATTGAGAATTTTCAGCACTAGAGAGCTATAAACCACTCATAATGCCAAATAGTAGTGCTGACAAAAATCATAAAAAATGAAACAAACTACGTTGGGATGGGACTATGAGACCAAGGGTGTTACTGGTAGAGGACTCTACTTCACTAGCCATACTTTATAAGCAGTATGTGAAAGACGAACCTTATGACATTTTTCATGTCGAGACAGGTCGCGAAGCGATTCAATTTATTGAAAGAAGCAAACCTCAGCTCATCATTCTCGATTTGAAACTGCCCGACATGTCTGGCGAAGACGTGTTGGATTGGATCAACCAGAATGACATTCCTACGTCCGTTATTATTGCTACGGCACACGGCAGCGTCGACTTAGCCGTTAATCTAATTCAAAAAGGTGCGGAAGATTTCTTAGAAAAGCCCATAAACGCTGATCGCCTAAAAACATCAGTCGCATTGCACCTCAAACGCGCCAAATTGGAAGATTTGGTGGAAAATATTCAGTCCAAGTTTGATCGCCACAACTATCACGGATTCATCGGTTCAAGCCTCCCGATGCAGGCGGTATACAAGACCATTGATGCTGTTGCGCCAACTTCTGCTAGTGTGTTTATTGTGGGAGAAAGCGGCACAGGTAAAGAAGTTTGTGCTGAAGCCGTCCACCGCCAGAGCGACCGTAAAGACAAGCCTTTTATTGCAATTAACTGTGGGGCTATTCCACGAGATTTGATGGAAAGTGAGATTTTTGGTCACGTTAAAGGGGCCTTTACTGGAGCAACAACAGATCGAAAAGGTGCGGCGACGCTGGCACATGGTGGTACGCTTTTTCTTGATGAGCTGTGTGAAATGGAACTTGAGATGCAAAAGAAGTTGCTCCGTTTTCTACAAACGGGCACTTACACCCCTCTTGGTGGCACTCGAGAAATGAAAGTAGATGTGAGAATCATTTGTGCCACTAACCGAGATCCATTAACAGAAGTAGAAGAAGGTCGTTTTCGTGAAGACTTATACTACCGTGTGCACGTTATACCTATCGATATGCCCCCATTACGTGAACGAGGAAGTGACATCGTCACCCTTGCCAAGCACTTCTTGACCACTTACGCCAAACAGGACAAAAAGAAATTCTCAACAATCGACAGTGAAGCTCAACATATCATCAAGCATTACGAATGGCCGGGTAATGTAAGGCAACTACAAAACATCATACGTAACATTGTGGTGCTTAATAACGACGAAAAAGTCACGGTGAGCCACCTACCCGCTCAACTTACTAAAAAGTCTAAAGTGACGAAAACAACGACGCCTGCGCATGTTGCTCAAGAGTCAGCAAACATTGCACCAATCACACCACCACCTGTTTATACTGAGGAACCCTCACCTTCTGCGGTCGAACCGTCGATTACCGCAGCGGAGCAGCTTGGTACACCGTCCTCTGCTGCTACCTCACCGTACTTTAACTCTGATGGAACCATTCGCCCTATGTGGCAAGTAGAGCGTGAAGCAATTCAAAACGCAATTGCGTACTGTGATGGCAACGTCCTCAACGCCGCTGTCATGCTGGAGTTAAGCCCATCTACGGTTTACCGAAAAAAACAAGCGTGGGAAGCGGATGAAATTAATCTCGAACAATCTTGATAAACCTGCCATTGGTGAAATTTGGATCTTGCTTGATAGCCGTCTATTCGGCGGCATTGAAAGTCACGTTATCGAGCTAGCTCGGGGATTAATAGCCTTTGGACACAAAGCTCGAGTTGTGCTAACCACTGAGTATTCACCAGCTGCTCAGATTGTACAGAAGGCAAAAGAAGCCGCGATCCCTGTGAGTTACTTAAACTATTTGTCTGGCGAGCCCAATAAAGCTTTAAAAATTAAACACCTAACAAGCGCCGTCGCCAATCACCAACCCTCAGTGGTTCACTCCCATGGTTATAAAGCGTCGATTTTGTCGCGCTGCGCCAAACTGCTCACCCGTACGTTTCCTCGTTTGATTTCAACTTATCATGCTGGTGAATCGTCCTCAGGGAAGCTATGGCTATACGATTGGCTTGATAGAAGCTCAGGCTGCCTATCTGACCATTGCTTTGCTGTCAGTCCAAGTATTCAGCGCAAAGTTTTTTGTTCTTCAGAACTGCTGAATAACTTTGTTTCGATTCCCAACAGTCAACTCAACTATCAGGAGATCGCTTTTGTCGGCCGATTGAGTCAGGAAAAAGGCGCCGATCAATTTATTGAGGTAGCGAGGCTCTGTCCAACATTACAGTTTAGTGTGTACGGTGATGGCCCAGAAAAAGAATCGCTTAATCAAACTGCCCCTCCAAATGTGACTTTCTTCGGCCATCAAACCGATATGGAAGGTGTTTGGGAAAATATCAGCGTACTTATCATCTCTTCTCGTTATGAGGGTCTTCCAATGGCGGCGCTTGAAGCCATGTCGAGAGGCATTGCCGTGATGAGCTTACGTGTAGGTCGTCTTCCAGATATTATCCAAACGGGTAAAAATGGTTTTATCGTCGAAGACATTCCCTCTCTTGCTAAATGTCTTCATGACTGGATGTCGATTGGTGAAGCGCAACAATCACTCATTCGCCAGAATGCTCGACAAACCATCATTGATGATTTCTCAGCGCAAAGTGTGATTCCCGTATTGCTACAAAAATATCAAATTGAAACGGATCACTAATCCATATTGGTTCTCAATATGAGAATGATGAGTTCCAAACATAAATATCATATAAGATTCAATCACATAAACTAATGGCATATTTTGGCATCTCTATTGCAGCTCAGCAGTTAACGCAGATTAATGATGAGACAGAGGTGACTTATGACTACGCCAAAACGCATTCTATATGTTCATTATGGTGATAATTGGATTCGCGGCAGTGAAGTGGTGCTTCTGGATCTCTTTTCAGGAATCGACCGCGATAAGTTTGAGCCATTCGTATGGTCCAACTGCCAACCATTAATCGATAAGTGCCAATCGCTCGGAATTGAAGCGGAACATTCAACCTTCAATTTGGTGGGTGGTTGGAGCGCTCCGCGCTGGGATATTAGCGGGTGGAATAGCCTTATCAAACAAGGCTCAGCATTGATCGAAAAGCACAACATCGACTTGGTACACGTCAATAGCGGCGGCCCTTGTCAATGGATGTGTTTGGCTGCTCGCATGAATCATATACCACTTGTCACGCAACTTCATTGCCATTATACATTGCGCGATCGCTTCTCTCTCGGACTTCACCTCTCTCCAAAATTGATTTGCGTTAGCAAAGATGTTGGACGCGAAATTCTTCAGGACGGCTACCCGCAAAACCAACTTCATGTCGTACACAACGGCGTGTCACTTCAAGGCGTGGATACACCCATCGACATTAAAGATCGCCTCGGAATCCCATCACAGGCCTTTACCTTTCTGTCGGTGGGTTCGCTGATTAAGCGCAAAGGGTTTGACCGCCTTATTCGGGCAATGCGCATGCACAACTACCACCACCACAACCCTCACCTTGTTATTGTTGGTGACGGCGAAGAAAGAGAAGCATTGCAACAGCTTGCCGCAGATCTTGGTATCCAAGAACGAGTGCACTTTGTCGGAGAGCAACACAATGCTGGAGCGTGGATGTGTGGTAATGCAGACGCTTTTATTAGCGGCGCCTATGAAGAGGCCTTTGGTCTCGTGCTCGGGGAAGCGGCTTTAGCTCAACTGCCTATCGTGGCTCCTAAAACAGGAGGCATCCCTGAGTTGTTCGAGCATAATCACTCTGCGCTACTGTACCAGAATCGCGGAATGGCAGGCTTATTAAACGCGATCCAACAAGTCATGCAGGATTCAGCACTAAGAAACAGGCTAGCTGAAAACGCCTATCTTCATGCTAGCCAAAACCTCACGACTGCAGCATCCATAAGCGCCATTGAACGTATTTATGAAGGTGAGCTTGAGAACAACAGTATTACACCAATGCCAATGACTCACTGCATGAAGCCTCTTTCACGCTGGTTGAGCATCAATTGAGGAGGACAGTCATGAAACGTGTATTAATGTTCGACGCCATCCCAATGCAAGGTGGTTCTAAAATTGCGAATGCAGAGCTCCTCAAACAGTGCGATAAACTGAACGTAATTGGTTATCTGCTGACCACGAATCCAGAGCATTGGGAGTCACTACTTAGCGATACGCCTCGTGTGCAGATTATCAAAATCAAACCATCACCATTGAGCTCCACTCATGGCCTCACTTACTGGTTAATGAACGCGTATTACTTTATCCAACTGATTTTTGCGTGCATGAAACTACCAAAGATAGATAGCTTTTTAGGTCTATCTTGCCCAAGTAATGATATGCCTTTGTACTTACTAAGATTAATCAGCAAAAAGCCTGTGGTACAAATGGTTCATGGTCCAATTGGTCGTTCAAAATCTTCCGGCTACTGCTTGGTAAAAGCATCCGCAATTTATTACTTGGCAAACACCCGAGAATCGATGCTAGAGGCCTTACAGGTCTACCTCAAAACAGAGAAGCCAGCCACTGAACGCTATTGGTGTGGTTTGAATGCGTCTACGTTTGTTAACGGACTATCGAGAGACCGCTGGCCAAAGCAAGCAAATCCGATTTCAAACCGCATCTTCTGGGCGGCCAGCTTACTAAAATGGAAGAACATCGATCTTTTTCTTGATGCTTTAACACTTGATAAGACAAAAGAGATCAAATCTACCGTGTGTTACATCAAACCAAATGTGGCAGGTGTGGAATATTCAACACCAGACTTCACCACAAAAGGTGTTGAATGGCATGAATGCCCAGATAACCTCGATGACCTACGCTCTCAGTGTGGTGTGTTTGTTTCCACCAGTGTTAACGAACCTTTTGGGTTATCCATTTTAGAAGCTCTCGCAGCAGGCATGTGCATCGTCATCCCACATGATGATAGCTACTGGGATCGCGTATTAACGCACGGCCGCAATTGCATCAAGTACACACCAAACAATGTGGCGTCGTTACATAACGCAATTCGCCTTTTGAATGAGTCTCCATGGATGAAAGTGACAATGGGTATCGAAGCACTCAACGTTTCTCAACTTTATACGGCCGAACGTTGTTATCTGCCAATCGCTCAGCACCTTGCAGCAGAATCCGCACCGAATGGCGATTGTAAACTCAAAACACCGCGATACATCAAAGGATATGACCATGTCTAAAGCAATGACCAATATGTCGCTGTTCGCTATCGCGTTAGTGATAAACAAAAGCATCAGCTTAATCATGCTGCCTGTATTGCCCCACTTTCTCTCACCAGAACAAATGGGCAAGCTTGAACTGCTTACCACCTTTGGCGTTGTCACAACCTTATTCGTCAGTTTCGCTTTACATGAAGCGCTGTATCGATTCGTCGGGGTTGAAAAGAATCAAAATACGCGCACAAGCCTTCTAAACCAGCTGTACTCACTTGCTTTATTCATCGCTGGCATCGTGGCTTTATGCCTACTCGCTATCATTATGCTCGCGCCTATTCCTGCACCTTTTACGCGAGTCGAGTTTGCTATTGTTATGTTTGCTATCGTTCTAGAAGGCAGTATCGCAATCGGCACAGCTTGGTTGAGAACACAGGACGACAAAGCAAGAACCCTACTTAACCTCATGGTGACTACCACTGTTTTTCAGGTCATTTTCATCATCACGGCGCTGTCTGTTCACCCACATGTTATTTCTGTTTTATGGGGTGGCTTGTTGGCTGCTATTACTCAGTTTGTCTGGCTGCACATCATTAACCGCTACAGCATGACTCTGCCAAATCTGACAGTGGCGAAACAATACCTAAATTACTGTCTTCCAATGATGATGGCTGGGTTGGTTGCGTTTTGTCTCAATGGCGCTGAACGCTGGTTCATCGGCGCGAACGCCTCACTTGCGACATTAGGGATTTACGCGATAGCCGTAAAATTTGCGGTTGGCATGTGTATTTTAGTTCAGCCATTTGGCATGTGGTGGATGCCACGTCGATTTAATTACCTAGAAGCGCGTAGGAGTACAGAAGCTGTGCGCATCACTCATCTAGGCATGATTTACATTACAGGTTTAAGTGTTGCAGTCGGCACATTAGCAATGGTGATGATCACTTACCTGTTACCAGAAACCTATCATGAGGCGGTACTGTTCAGCTTGTTCTTACTGCCTATCGCCATGCTAAAAGAGTGGAGCGAACTTATTAATATTTCCATTTTGTACAAGCGTCGTACTCGCTGGTTACTGGGTATTAATGTCGTCTCAGCATGCGTTGCAATTGCTTTGCTGTTTGGCCTATCGTCCCTGGGTATCTATGGAGTTTTCATTGCGCTTTATTACGCTCAACTGTGTAAGCTTGGCCTGACTTATGTGGTAGGCCAACAATGCATGCCGTTGCCTTTTCACCTAAGTCTGATGGTTTTATTGCAGATTATCTCCGGTGTGGCACTGTTCCTGCTTCACTCTTCACAATCAATAGGCATCGCCATCGCAATTTGCATTTTGACATGCACTTTGCTGGCAGGGATAGCCACTCGCTATATGAGTAAAGAGACGCTAAATGCGCTCACTCGATACATGGTGAAATGGCGTGGACAGGTGAAGAGATACTCGTTATGACTGAAACCAAGGTGAGAAGAAAACAGTCCATCGCAGCGCTGACGATTACCGTCTGTATCGGCCTGCTTTGGATTGTTATGCCTCACCCTATTTTGATCGTCGCACTATGTTTCGCCCCGCTGGCTTTACTGTTCGTTCTCAACCAAACGTTTTGGCTTGTCACGCTGTTCGTTATTTTTTCATTCTTCCGTATTCATGAAGCGTTTCCCGTTATCTATAACTTTAAGATCCCATTGCTACTATCATTGGGGGCACTGGCCGCACTTGCTTTCCACCTTTTGATAAGTCGCCAGCTTACGGCTTTTTGGCACCCTTCATTAAAATGGTTGTGCATATTTTGGGGGCTGGTGATCATCGGCATCGTCTTCGCCTCCAGTCGTGACATTGCCATTACAGTTTTCAAAAATACCTATTGGAAAATCATCATTATGACATTGGCGATCACCTGGCTTATTACCAAGCCTGCTCAGTTAGCACAAATGTCGAAAGCGATAATTTTCGCCGGATTGTTGATTGGTTTAGTCGCATTACAAAACGCAGCGAATGGCATTGATTTAGTGGAAGGGACGCGCGTATCGATTGGACGCTCCATAGGTTCAGTACTCGGCGATCCGAACGACTTGGCGCTGGTGTTAATGTTTCCTCTCGCCTTTACCGTTAGTCAGTTAATGGAAAAACGTTCACCTAAGCATCTCCGGCTCTTTGCACTTGTTACCTGTTTGGTATTGTTTTTTGCGATTATTGAGACACAAAGCCGCGGGGGCTTGTTAGGCTCTCTATCGGTATTTGCGTACTTTGCCTTTAAGCATATCAAAAGCAAAACGTTAGTCTTAGTACTAGGCGCCGTCGCAGCCATCGTACTCTACGCATTTGCTGGTATCTCAGGGAGAGAATCGGGTGGCGCAGCCGAGGATGGTATAGATGCCTCTGCGATGGGGCGACTTTACGCGTGGGAAGCCGCATTTAAAATGGCTCTCCACCATCCGTTAACTGGGGTTGGGCTTGATAATTTCTACTTCAATTACTATTTCTATAGCCCTCACTGGGACGGTATCAATCACGCCGTACACAGTACTTGGTTTGGCGTATTAGCAGAAACGGGGTTTGTTGGACTCGCCGTGTTCATTACGTTGATTGTGTCATTGATTCGCACCTCTTTGCATTCCATCTCATTGTTGACACCAAAATCAGATTACACCCTCTCTGTTGGAGCAAACGCAGTCTTAAGTGGGCTGATCGGGACCATCGTATCAGGCACTTTCCTCACTCAAGGTTTCACTTGGCCAATTTACATTCTGGCAGCATTAACGGTTGTCGTTAGCCGAATCGTTCAAAGTGATTGTCAAAATGAGAAACCCTAATTTCAAATACCAATAGAAAGTCTAATTGCCTGTTTTATAAAAAATAAATCCTTGGCACGTATTGTGATTACTCTCTTGATTAGTAATCAAATAACGAAGACTCAAGGAGAGCTACATGACAGACATCGTAGTATTTGGAGAAGATTTTGGCGGGCTACCCTCCTCCACTCAACACATTGTCAAACGACTAGCAACGAGCCACCGCATCCTTTGGGTTAACTCAATCGGTCTGCGTCAACCTAGGCTGACCGCTAAAGACATGCAACGTGCGTTAAACAAGCTCACTCGTGTGTTTAATAACACCGGATCGCATAAGCCAACGTTAGAGTCTGAAATAAACCCAAATATTCACACCATTAACCTACTCACTATTCCTGCTCCAAGTTCTGCGCTGGTAAGAAAAGTAGCGGCTAAGATGATGAAATACCAGCTCAATAAACAGTTACACGCTCTTGGTTTTGATAAGCCTATATTTTGGACATCGCTCCCGACGGCCGCAGATGTTTGTGCGGAAATGAATTCACGTGGGCTAATTTACTATTGTGGCGATGACTTTAGCGCTTTAGCTGGTGTTGACCACGACACGGTTGCCAAGCATGAACGTACACTGGTTAACGCGGCTGATGTGATTTTTACAGCAAGTGACAAACTCACCACTCAATTTCCATCTGGTAAAACCGTCACTTTGCCTCACGGTGTCGACTTTAGTCTGTTTTCTGAGCCAGCACCTAAGGCTGAAGATTTTCCTAATAATGGTCGCAAAGTGCTGGGCTTTTATGGCAGTTTGTCTGAATGGTTAGACTACGACTTAATTGCCCAAGTCGCAGACCAAGAGCCTGACTGGGATCTCGTGTTCATCGGCCCTAACGAGTTCAGTGATAATCCGCTTCCACAAAGAAGCAACATATACTACCTGGGCCCGAGAGCGCATCACACTCTGCCACGTTACTCCCAACACTGGGATGCCAGTTGGTTGCCCTTTGTTGATAACGCTCAAATCAAGGCATGTAATCCGCTTAAACTTCTTGAGTACTTGGCAACAGGAACCCCTGTTATCAGCACACCGTTTCCTGCATTAATGCCCTACAAACATATGCTTCATGTGGTTCAAAATGTCGAAGACGTGCGTGCCAGTCTCGATCACCTCCTACCGCCACCGACAGATTCAAAGTCATTTGTTCAACAGCAAAGCTGGGAAGCAAGAGCCAACCAAGTTGATAAATTAGTGAGGGCGCTATGAACGATTTAAGAGAAAACCTCAGCGTACTGTTACATGGTGCTTGGAGACGTCGCTACATGATCGTTATTCCTATGCTTGTATTGCCTGTGCTGGGTTTCATCGTAAGTAAACTGGTTCCGACGACTTATGTCGCTCATACCAGTATGCTTATCCAAGAGACAGCGAAAATGAACCCATTCCTTCAAGATCTTGCCGTCTCAACCATGCTGAAAGATCGATTGAGCGCACTCAGTACCTTGCTAAAAAGCCGACATGTTTTGTACTCAGTTGCCAAAGAACAAGCGCTGATTAGTGACGAAATGAGTGCCAAAGAGCAAGAGTTCATCATTAAAGATCTCGCGTCGCGTTTGTCTGTTCAGCAGCTTGGTAAGGACTTCATTCAAATCCAACTACGAAGTGGCAAACCGAATGGCATGGAGTCGATGTTACTCTCCGTCAGCGAACATTTTGTCGAACAGCTTTTAGCTCCTGAACGATCTTCAATTAAAGATTCAAGTCACTTTTTAACCATCCATATTAATAAACGCAGAGAAGAGCTGGATAAAGCAGAGCAAGCGTTCGCGGAATACAAGAATACTTACTCTCACGCGACGCCTGAAATGCAAGCACAAAGCCTGACTCGTCTGGCAAGCCTTAAACAAACCTTGGCAGAAAAAGAGGCGGAGCTTGCTGGTGTTACCCGAAGCCTAGGTAGTTTGGACCAACAACTTTCTAAAACCAACCCGGTTATCGGTAAGCTTGAAGAACAAATCATAGACATTCGTAGTGAGCTCACTTTGCTTCGCGCCAAGTACACTGAGGCGCATAGCATGGTTCAAGGCAAGCTACGAGAGTTAAACCGCTTGGAGCAAGAGCGCTCAGTACTATTGAACTCTAAACAACCGGAATTAAACAGCGCCCAACTTTGGGATATCGCAAGCAATACCACCGTAAACAGTCTTGGAGAAGCTCAGCCTCTTCTGGTCTCTCAGCTTCACCAACTGCAAATTATGCGCGGACGCTTTGAAGCCCTCACAGAAGAAACCAATAGCTTACGAACAATGATTCAAGAGTTAGAAAGTAATGCGCATCGATTTGGTAGCACAGCAACAGAAATCAACCGCCTAGCTCGTGATGTCGCGGTAAAAAGAGAAATGTATGATGACCTTGTGGAGCGTTATGAAATGGCTCAATTAACTGGTTCACTTGGCGTATTTGAAGAGAATAAACGCGTGAAAATCATTGATGAGCCTTTCACACCAACCATTCCGTCTAACTTACCTAGTTTTGTGTTTGTCATTTTAGGGTTTATCGGTGGCGCGGGTTTGGGCATTGGATTAGCGACGATACTTGAGTTAGCCGATAACTCTATCCGCTCTAAAAGAGCATTAGAAAAGCACCTTGGCGTTCCTGTGATCACCACTCTACCTAAAGTGGTATACGGAAGCTAACAGCCGTTAACACTCCATTACAAGCACTCGGTCAGCGAGTGCTTTTCTTTTTGTGCTTATGCTAACTCCGCATAAGGTTTCCACTAATATGAATCTCAAATTGAGAATAAACATCGCCCTTCATATGCATTGCCATTAACCTCATGTTTTTAAAAACTTAATTTATTGGCACGCAGTCTGCAGTTCCTAAATAAACAAAGAACTCAACGAGGGTTTGAGAATGGAATTCAGACAAAAACAAAATAGCACTCAACGCAATAAAAAAGTGATATTACACGTCGTGCAGCACTTAGCTCCTGGCGGTTTGGAAACGCTCGTATTAGAGATGCTTCGTTTTGCGCAAACAAATCATTCCGTGTTTGTCGTAAGTTTAGAGGGAAGCAAAGCACAAGCACTGCAATGCTGGTCAAAACTTTCGGCCTACCAAGGCCAACTGCACTTTCTCAATAAGAAACCTGGATTCAGCGGGACAACCATCAGTACGCTGACTTCCATGCTCAAAGGACTTAAGCCTGATGTGGTTCACACTCACCATATCGGACCACTCTTATATGGTGGGATTGCGGCACGCTTAGCGCAGGTGCCAGTAATTATCCATACTGAGCACGACGCCTGGCATCTGAATAGCAGAAAGTCAGCTCGACTGCAGTCCCTACTGCTAAAAATGATTCGTCCACATGTGGTTGCCGATGCGAACTTTGTCGCCGAACAAATCCAGAAAAAACTGAATTACCGCAAAGTTTGCACCATACATAATGGAATCGATTGCCAGAAATTTCAAAGCGGTAATCAAGCAACCAAGAGAAACTTGTTTGGGCTTCCAGCCAACAAAACCGTGATTGGAGTCGCTGGACGTTTAGAAGCAGTTAAAGGCCATAAAGTGCTTATCGAAGCCTTCTCTCATCTTACGCCAAACACACACCTAGCCATTGCTGGAGATGGTTCTCAGAGAGCTCAATTGGAAGCACAAGTTAGAACGTTAAAACTTGAGGATCGCGTTACCTTTTTAGGCTTGGTCGACGATATGCCCAGCTTTTACCAAAGCCTCGATTTATTTTGTTTACCGTCGCTTCAAGAGGGTTTCCCCCTCTCAACACTAGAAGCTCAAGCATGTGACGTTCCTTGTGTCGCAACCGATGTTGGTGGCGTGAAAGAGACGCTCTGCCCGATTAACAGCACATTGGTTGAAGCCAACCGTGTGTTCTCTTTGGCGGAAGCTTTGTCGCTGCAATTGAAATCAACCCATGGTTCTCCTCGAACTTTTATTCTCAAACATTTTGATATCAGAGACATGGTGAGTCGCTACTCACGTTTGGCCAAGGAGGCTAGCTATGAATGATTTACTTTGGATTACAGGTTTTGGTTTATCCGCATTTTTGATTGTCTATCATCATGTTGGTTATCCATTGCTACTTAAATGGCTTCCTTTAAAACAGCAAAAAACCACAGCACCATTTGTAGAGCGAGCTTACAAAGCCTCTCAAACAGACAGTCAGTTACCATCTATTACTGTCATCGTGCCCGCCTACAATGAAGAACAATGGATAGCAGAAAAGATCCGCAACCTTGCGAGCTTAGATTACCCAAGAGATAAATTGAAAGTGGTGATCGCATGTGATGGCTGCACAGATAACACAGCCGAGATTGCTCAAGCGACGATTCAAGAAGCAATCTGCTCCGATACACTGTTCATCATTAATGACCACCAAGTCAATCGCGGTAAAGTTGCCCTACTCAACGAAGAAATGCGTCATGTTAGCTCGGACATTACCGCACTGAGTGATACATCGGCATTGATTTCTTGCGATTCTCTGTTGCTAGCTAGTCAGCATTATCAAAATGAGAAGGTTGGAGTGGTTAACGCGACATATCAAATAATGAGTACCGATAACCAAGGTGAAGCAGCGTACTGGCAATACCAGTCTCGAGTGAAGCACCAAGAATCCTTGCTAGGTTCAACGATTGGCTCTCACGGTGCGTTTTATACATTCAGAACCCACCTATTTGAACCACTTGAAGTCAGCACCATTAATGACGATTTTATTCTCCCTATGAGAATCGTTTTGCGAGGCTATAACGCTATCTACGAACCTAACATGCTAGCTCTTGAACTCGAACAAAGCTCAGACGACGCAGACTTCAAGCGACGCCTAAGAATTTCAGCGGGTAACATGCAGCAGCTCATGCAATTAAAGAAATTACTGCTACCTCGCTATCGTGGCACTGCCTTTGCATTTCTATCGGGAAAGGTTCTGCGCTTGGCAACACCCTATTTGATGATTGTTTGCTTGGTTTGTTCACTGCTACTGGCACACAACCCGCTGTTTCAAATAATGCTGCTCGCTCAAGCCTGTGTTTATGGTATCGCACTTGTCACTTACTTGGTGCCTGCACTTAACACAGTCAAGCCTTTTAAACTGATTAGCTATATCGTCATTGGTCATCTCGCCAATTTCATCGGCGGTATGAAGTATTTGCTAGGAATGGAAAATGGACGTTGGAAACGCGTCAACCAATAAGGAAAGCATCATGAAAAACTCACGCTACGATTCAAATGTATGCCACGCGAAAAGAACGTTTGATGTACTGGTTGCAATGTTTATTTTGCTCGTCACTGCACCACTATTCCCATTTATCGCGCTAGCTATAAAAATCACATCAAAAGGCCCAGTGATCTATCGTCAACTGCGTGTTGGGCGCTGTACACCAGAAAAAATGGATCTTTTTCAAATCATGAAGTTTCGCACCATGTATATTGATGCGGAGCAACGCTCCGGTGCAGTTTGGGCAACCGAGAATGATCCTCGAATCACACCAGTAGGACGTTTTTTACGTAAGACCCGTTTAGATGAGTTACCACAGCTGTTTAATGTGTTGAGAGGTGAAATGTCGATGATCGGGCCACGTCCAGAGCGCCCTGCTTTCTACCAAAAGTTGGAAGATGAAATCCCTTATTTTGTAGAACGCACATATGGCGTATTACCAGGAATTACAGGCCTAGCGCAAGTTAACCAAGGCTATGATGCTTGCATTGAAGATGTACGACGTAAAGTTGGTTTTGACCACAGTTACGCACTAAGCTTAGGTTCGTTCTACTCTTGGATTTCAATGGACCTTTCAATCATGAGCAAAACATTCGTTGTGATGATTGACGGACGAGGTCAGTAACCCCTGGTTCTGGTAACGGTCACTCTTGCCACTGGCGTCGCATCTTTTCGATGGTCGCTGGTGGTACATCATGAATGCTTTGATACGCTCCGCGACACACTTTAACTTCCACCTCAATGCGCTTCTTCACGCAGTAGTCCAAGTAACGCTTCATCTCCCAGTGCCGAACAAACGTATTACTCACAATCACGACTTTCCCTTTGTTCAACCACTTTCGAGTTTGCTGAAAACACCATTCGTGCGCTTGGGGCAATTGAGTCGGGTTAAAGTGATAATCACCTTCATCATTTTCAAAATACATGTCAGCTTCAAAATGCTTAGCACCAAGCTCTATCGCGAGTTGCTTTGCTAACGTTGTTTTGCCTGAACCTGGAAGTCCACGAATAAGAATGAGTTTAGCCAGTGACATAATGCTGTTAAATGAGGTGGGAATAAGCCCAAACTGTAACGGAATTATTGAAAAAGAAAAGTAGAAATAAAAAATGCCGAGCGCATTAGGCTCGGCATTTAAATTCAATAGTGGATAGTGTTTATTTGTAAGCTGACAGTTCGGTTCTTAACCCTTTAACCAAGCTTACACACATCAACAACAGAACAAAGGTAAACGGTAATCCCGTTGCAACCACGCCTGACTGCAATGCTTGCAAGGCTTCTTTACCACCAACCCAAAGCATAACGGCTGCAATTGCACCTTCAATACAAGCCCAGAAAATACGCTGTGGAATTGGTGCATCAATCTTACCGCCCGCAGTGATACTATCGATAACCAGTGAGCCAGAGTCTGATGATGTAATAAAGAACACCAGAATCAGCACGATAGAAAGCATTGAAATCACTGAGCTATACGGTAGCGCATCGTAAACATGGAACAGAGTCAGTGAAATATCAGTTAGACCATTTGCACCTAGCTCCCCCACTTTATTCACCACTTGGTCAAGCGCGATACCACCGAATACAGACATCCAAATCAAGGTAACGACAGTAGGAATAACGATCACTGCGAACAGGAATTCTCGAACCGTACGACCTTTAGACACACGCGCGATAAACATACCAACAAACGGTGACCAAGATACCCACCAAGCCCAGTAGAATACCGTCCAGCCGTGCATCCAAGTTTCATCTTCACGACCGTGGGGGTTGCTCAACGGAATAATATTTTCAATGTAAGCCATTGTTGTGTCGCGTAGCGAACCCCACGCCGTATCAAACGTGATAAAGGTAATGAAAATAAGCAGGGCAAACGCAACCACCATATTGACGTTACTCAGTAGCTTAACACCACCATCAATACCACGAATTACTGATAGCACCGCGATAAAGGTAACAAAGGTGATCACAATCATTTGTGTACCAATGCCGCCTTCTAGACCAAAGACATGGTTAATACCACTGGTCGCCTGCTGAGCACCGAGACCCAGCGACGTTGCAAGACCAAACAGCGTGGATAAAACGGCAAGAATGTCGATAACATGCCCTAACCAACCCCATGCTCGGTCACCAAAAATTGGATAAAACGCCGCGCGCAATGAAAGCGGTAAACCCTTGTTAAAAGCAAAAAACGCAAGTGCTAGTGCAACGAGTGCGTAAATACTCCAACCATGCACACCCCAGTGGAACATGGTGGCACCCATCGCGAGAGATTTCGCTTCTTCTGTGTATGGCACTGCGTTCAGTGGCATTCCCCACCAATCAGTGAAGTACGCGGTCGGCTCCGCCACACTCCAGAACAGAAGGCCAATACCCATACCAGCAGCAAAGAGCATCGACAACCAAGAAACGGTTGAGTGATCCGGCGTTGCTTCTTTGCCACCTAAGCGGATTTTACCCAGCGGAGAAAAAAGAAGAGCAACAGCGAATAATAAGAAGAAGTTTGTCGACCACATAAAGAACGCATCAAACTGTTCGATAATTCCGTTTTTCAGACCGTTTAATACATCACGAGCAGTGGTTGGCTCAACAAGAAGAAGTGAAATTAGACAGAAAACAACGAGACCCGCACTGATGCCAAAAACGGGGTTATGTATGTCGAATCCCCACTTTTGAACGTTGTCCTGTCCAACCTGATAGTCTGTTGTGTCGATACTATATTTTTTAAATGCATTATCCATAAATACAAATTTAACGTGAATTTGAAACGCCCCTCAGGTGAGAAGAACTCCAATACCGCCCTCCATTAATTTGAACTCTAAAGTTTTAAAGCGGGGCGAAGTTTAGCAGCAATCACATATTTTTGCAAAAAATCGCCATTTATTGCATTTTTGACTCAGTTAAAAGCAGATAAGAACAAAATAATATCAACACAAAAATTATGAGGTCTAATGATTGGTTTTATCGTAATTTGATCGTTCGAAAAGCACTGGAAATACTTGCGCTCTGTGGCTTTATCATTGATGGGCGCGTAAATTGAGATAAGTAACACTGACTTGGTTTCAAAGATAGCGATGAAACCAAGTCAGTAACGTTTTCATAGAGACTGATTATTATAGGAAATGGAAGGTAATATTCCCCGTCACACTGCTCACGGTGTCACTATCGCTGTCAATATCCACGCCAAACGCTTGATAACTCGCGCCCACAGACACATTGTCAAGCAAGAAGTATTCGGCACCAACACCATACATGTAAGAGACGCCATCATCTTTGTCTAAGTTTCTCAGTCCGCCGTCATAATCAACGTTGAATGCATTGATGCCGCCTTTTGCGTAAACGTGTAACGGGCCGAAGTCGATACTAGGTTTCGCCGCTAAATAGAATGAATCAAAATCAGCACTACCCCTGCTGCCACTCAAAGATAAATCCACTTTGCCGTGATTAAAGTAGCCTGCTTCAATGCCAATGAATGGCAAAATACCAGTACCTACATGAATACCGTAGGTTGTATCGTTTTCGCTATCAATATCAGATTGACCAATTTGACCGCCAGCGTAAATCCATGAGTCAGCCATTGCTGATGTTGAGCACAACGTTAGAGCTAATAACGAGAGTGTTTTTTTCATACTATCCCTTCCTGATCGATTCCTAAGCGAAACATTACGCAAATATGCGCATTTAATCGCCACTATATATTGGAAAGCATAGGCATTTTAAGACTCTAAAAGTGAATAATTTATGTTCAACTTTTGTTTTGTGACTTCCAGACAAAAAAACACCGGCATAAAGCCGGTGTGTTTCATATGGTGTTAGAAAGCTTGACGCTTATAGGAAATGTAGTGTTGCGTTAACAGAGAACGTGCTGATATCGTCTTTACCAGCAGTGTAGTTCATGTAGCTAGCACCAACAGACATCGGGCCAAAAATGAAGTACTCAGCACCCACACCGTACATTAGGTCCAAATCGTCATCGTCTTTGCCGCCTTTCACTTTTTTGTCCCACTGATGGAAACCACCTTTTGCGTACACGTGTAGCGGACCGAAGTCGATACTTGGCTTAAGTGCTGCGTAGTAAGAAGTTAGCTTAGTGTCTTGACCATTTACGTTGAACTCACCGTGTTGTGTTACACCAGCTTCAACACCAATGATAGGTAGAATGCCTGTACCAACGTGAACAGAGTATGATGTGTCCGTCTCACCTTTGTAGTCAGACTGACCTACTGTTGCACCACCGTAAATCCAAGAATCCGCCATTGCCGCAGAAGATGCGCCAAGTAGCGCCACTGCTAATAGAGTTTTTTTCATCATCTACCTTTACTCTTTATTATTCCCACGTCTGCATAACTCAGTCGTTGGTACTACAAATAAAGGGAGGCGAACTATTGCCTCCCAGAACTAAAAAATAATGCTTATTGAGTTACTAGCAATTAGTGTACCAGCAACTTCTTAAGCGATAATTACAAATCTGACACTATTTTACTGGTTGATTAGCAAGCATCAATCGCGTTTTTGACTCGTTTATCAGAAACAGGATAAGGAGTGCCTAATTGTTGAGCAAAGTAACTCACGCGAAGTTCTTCAATCATCCAACGCACTTCTTTTACATTTTCAGGAATGGCCACACCTTTCGGGATCTTGTTCAACAACTCTTTATAGTCTTGAGTCACAGATTCAATCTTCAGCATATGTAAACGATCTTTGTTTGGATCGATTGGCAACTTCTCCATACGACGCTCTATCGCGCGCATGTAGCGAAGAATATCCGGCAAGCGTTTCCAGCCACATTCCGTTGCAAAGCCTTTGAAGATCAAGCCTTCAATTTGTGCTTTGATATCGGACAGAGCAAACGCCATTGTGAAGTCGATCTTGCCTTTTAGCTTCTTATTGATGCTAAACGCCGTGGTCAGAATAGTCTCAACCTGTTGAGCGATCTCTACAACGGTGTCACCCAATTCAGCACGAACGTGTTCTTTCAATGCTTCGAACTTCTCTGGCTCCCAAACTAAGCCACCCTGCTCTTCAATAAGCTTATCGACACCACAGGCAATGCAGTCATCGATCAGATCAAGCACTTTGCCGTAAGGGTTAAAATACAACCCCAACTTCGATTTGTTCGGTAAGTTAGCGTGCAAATATTTAATTGGCGACGGTACGTTCAATAAAATTAGGCGACGCTGACCAGCACGCATTGCCGTTATCTGCTCGTACTCCGTTTCGTAGAGTTTGATTTCAACGCTGTCTTTGCTATCAACAAGTGCTGGATACGCTTTTACATCGTAGCCACCACGTTTTTGTTGATACACTTTCGGCAATTCACCGAAGCTCCACGTATGCAGACCTTGCTGTTCAATATCGTCATCCGCAACTTTAGAAAGCGTTTCTTGAACTTTGTCTTTCAAGCTCTCTTTCAATTCGTGAAGGTCTTTATGTTCCTTCAGTTTACGATTTCGATGATCAACCGCTCGGAACGTGACTTTCAAGTGTTCAGGCACCTGTTCCAAGTTCCAGTCTTCACGCAGTACCTCTACGCCCGTCATGCGTCGCAACTCTTTCTCTAATGAATCTAGCAGCGGCGCTTCCATTGGCGTAACGCGTGCTAAGAATGCATCGGCATAGTTCGGCGCAGGCACAAAGTTCTTACGAATTGTCTTTGGCAACGATTTAATCAAGCTAACCACAAGCTCATGGCGTAAACCTGGGATCTGCCAATCAAAGCCCGCTGGTTCAACTTGGTTTAAAATCGGCAACGGCAAATGCACTGTGACACCGTCACTATCATCGCCTGGTTCAAATTGGTAACTCAACTTGAGCTTCAAACCATTTTGATGCCAGAAGTTCGGGTAATCCAAGTCGGTGACATGACTAGCATCGCCCTTGAACAGCATCTCTTTTTCAAAGTTCAGCAGTTCAGGATATTCTTTCGATGCTTTTTTCCACCACGTATCGAAATGTTTACCAGACACCACTTCGGTGCCAATGCGTTGGTCATAGAAATCAAACAGCTCATCATCATCCACTAAGATGTCTCGACGACGAGATTTATGCTCAAGCTCTTCCACTTCTTGCAGAAGCTTACGGTTTTGCTTAAAGAACGCGTGTTTGGTTTCCCATTCACCCTCAACCAATGCACTACGAATGAAGATTTCGCGACTTATGGTCGAATCGATACTGCCGTAGTTGACCAAGCGTTTCGGTACGATTGGTACGCCGTAAAGCATGACTTTTTCGTGCGCCATCACCGCAGCGCGTTTCTTCGACCAATGTGGTTCGCTGTAACTGCGTTTAATAAGGTGTTTAGCTAACGGCTCAATCCATTCTGGCTGAATCTTTGCGATGATACGACCCCAAAGTTTTGAGGTTTCCACCAACTCAGCAGACATGATCCACTTAGGCTGTTTCTTGAATAGACCTGATGCAGGGAAGATATGGAAACGAGCATTACGCGCGCCTTGATATTCATTCTTTTCTTGGTCTTTCATGCCGATGTGCGACAGCAAACCAACCAAAATGGCACTGTGTACGCCATGGTAAGAAGCGGGCTCGTCGTTAAGCTTGAACTCCATCTCACGCATCGACTGATGAATTTGGAAGTACACGTCTTGCCACTCGCGAACGCGCAAGTAGTTCAAATAGTCTTGCTTACACTGTTTGCGGAACTGATTGCTAGACAAGGCTTTTTGCTGCTTTTGGATGTATTCCCACAAATTCACAAATGTCAGGAAGTCCGACTCTTCATGGAAGAAGCGACGATGTTTATCGTCTGAAGATTGTTGTTTGTCGGAAGGACGCTCGCGTGGATCTTGAATCGACAAGGCAGCTGCGATGATCATCACTTCTTTAAGCGCACCATATTTTGGCGCTTCCAATACCATACGCGCCAAGCGCGGATCGATTGGCAAACGCGCTAATTGGCGACCAATGGAAGTCAGGCGCTTTTTCGGGTCTTTTACCTCAGAGTTAATCGCACCAAGCTCTTCCAGCAAACGCACGCCGTCTTGGATGTTACGTTTATCCGGTGCTTCCACAAACGGAAACGCTTGAATATCACCCAAACCAAGTGCCGTCATTTGCAAGATAACCGACGCTAGGTTGGTACGCAGGATTTCAGGATCAGTAAACTCTGGGCGTGACTCAAAATCTTCCTCTGAGTACAGACGAATACAAATACCCTCTTCCACACGACCACAACGACCTTTTCGCTGGTTCGCACTCGCCTGAGAAACTGGCTCGATTGGAAGACGCTGAACCTTAGTACGGTAACTGTATCGACTGATACGCGCCGTACCCGGGTCGATAACGTACTTAATGCCCGGAACAGTTAGCGAGGTTTCTGCCACGTTGGTTGCCAGTACAATTCGGCGACCAGTGTGAGGTTGGAAAATCTTATTCTGCTCACCTGCCGACAAGCGCGCGTAAAGCGGCACAATTTCCGTGCTCTTCAGATTACGTTTGGACAATGCATCTGCGGTATCACGGATTTCACGTTCACCGTTCATGAAAATCAGGATGTCACCTAAACCTTCATCGCACAGTTCATCTACCGCTTCGAAGATGCCTTCAAGCTGGTCACGATCATTGTCGTCATCACCGCTTAGTGGGCGGTAACGTGTTTCTACTGGGTAAGTACGACCCGATACTTCAATGATTGGTGCATTGTTGAAGTGTTTTGAAAAACGCTCAGGGTCGATGGTTGCCGACGTGATGATCACTTTCAAGTCAGGACGACGTGGTAGCAACTCTTTCAAGTAACCCAAGATGAAATCGATGTTCAGGCTGCGCTCGTGCGCTTCATCGATAATGATGGTGTCGTATTGATTCAAGAAACGGTCATGCTGAATTTCAGCCAACAAGATACCGTCCGTCATCAATTTGATTTGGGTATTTTCAGAGATCTGATCGTTGAATCGAACCTTGTAACCAATAAACTCACCAAGCTTGGTTTCCATCTCTTCGGCAATACGGTTAGCAACCGAACGCGCTGCAAGACGACGAGGCTGAGTATGACCAATCAGACCAAATTTACCGCGACCAAGCTCAGCACAGATTTTTGGTAGCTGAGTGGTTTTACCAGAACCGGTTTCACCCGCGACGATAACCACTTGGTTTTCTTCGATCGCTTTCGCAATATCGTCGCGTTTTTGGCTTACAGGCAGGATTTCTGGGTATTCAATCGTTGGTTTGTAGTTGCTGCGCTGCTCTGCAACCATCATGGATTTTGCGATGTCTAATGCGATTTCGTCGAACACAGCATTACGCGCTGCGTCCTTCTTAATTTTGCTTGCACCAGAAATACGTTTACTCAAGCGGAAACGGTCGCGCATCATGCACTGATTCAGCGCTTTACGCAGAGATGCCGCGCTATTCACTTGAGCCTGAGGTGTTTGAGCTTGTTTCGCTGTCGCTTTTTGCGCACCATTTGACGGTGTCGCTTGCTCTTCAGCTAGATTCTTTTTTGGGGGCTGTGACGAAGTCAAAGCGTTTCCTATTCTTTTCATTACAAAAACTGCGCGGATTGTATCACACAAGATCTGTAACAAGATAACCGAAAGCTCATTCAATTTTTTCGAACATGTTCAGCGAATCGCTAGGCTTTTGAACTCACTTACGTTGCTTATAATGGCTCCCATAGTCGAAAGCACTTATTTAAGGAATAACCATTATGTCTCGTGTACTAGCTCTAAAATCAAGCATCCTTGGCGATTACTCTCAATCAAACAAATTGGTTGAAGACTTCATCGAAAATGTAGACCAAGACAAGCTTACTGTTCGTGATTTGGCTGCAAACCCGCTACCTGTTTTGGACTTCGCCGTTGCGACTGCACTGCGCGCTACGGAAGATCTTTCACAAGAACAGCAAGCGGTGGTCGACTTGTCTGACACCCTTATTGAAGAAGTAAAGGCCGCAGACACTTTGGTTATTGCCGCTCCAATGTACAACTTCACCATCCCGACTCAGCTTAAAAACTGGATTGATTTGATTGCTCGTGCAGGCGTGACATTCAAATACACAGAAAACGGCGTTCAAGGTTTGATTGAAGGTAAAAAGGCGATTGTAGTAACGACTCGTGGTGGTATTCATAAAGATTCACCAACTGACAACGTTACGCCGTACCTACGCACTGTGCTGGGTTTTGTAGGAATCACTGATGTGGAATTTGTTTACGCAGAAGCGCTAAACATGGGTGAAGATGCGGCTGCAAAAGGCATTTCAGAAGCGCAAAGCCAACTTGCAACAATGGCGTAAGTTAGAATAAACCAGAATACAAAAGGGATTGGTTCGCGCCAATCCCTTTTTGGATCATGATGCCTTGATCGTATTTATAGGGTCTCTTACATCGTCAAAAACGATTCACTTTCTCCAAGTTGCGTATTGCATCGAGGTAGACTTTTTCTAAAGACCGCTCAGCTTCGCTTATCATATTCTCGATCATCGCATTAAACGCGACATCGCTACGCACTTCTATATTGTCTCCCGCCTTAACGTCAAGAGAGTTGACGTACAACACCAACCATTCATCGCCCTCCAAATGCCCTTCTCCGTGAATGGCAAAGAAGCGTTTAGCAAATTCAGCGTTGGTACAATTTATCGCTTCAATTTGAAGATTGAATGAGGAGTCGATACTCATGGTGCTCATGCCATCCGATTCATCAGATGCATCACAAACAGCCTTAACTCTGGCACGATATACGAAATTTCTCGTTGAAAGCAGCATAGTATTATTCATCATTACTCATAATGGGCGATAAATAAGTCAGTTGCAAATCCGACCTATATGCATCTCGCGATGCGCTAAAACTCGAACTGGAAATAAATAGTATTGTAGTTGCTCCCACCTTTAATTCGCCCAAACTGGGAAGCGCTTTCAAAAATCGCCGAGCGGTGATGCAATGAATAGCCCACCCACATATTGTTCCAGCTCTTTTGGTTGAAGAGATCGCCTACATTGACATCAAACGAGAAATCTAGGTAGTTGAGCAACTTGCTTGGTGTATAACCCTTGTCTTCCATTTCTGTGCCTTCAATATAGGTAATGCTATCAATGTATGACACACCTTCCGCTACACCAAATCGCCAAGTCGTAGGCCAATTAACCGTATAATAAGCCTTAATCGCCATGACGTATTCTGTGCTCGCAGACTGAACACTGGACGACCAGTGATGAACCAACCCTGGCGTTAAATAAATATCAAGAGGAAAACCAAACAGCTCATCCGTTAATGGATGCCCATAAAACAATGAAGTAAGTTGATTGTCGTATGGGTCTTTTTCTCTCTCAAAGCTAAATATTTCACCGATGTTCGAAGGCGTCGCCCAACCATGCGCAATACGTAGATATGCTTTATTGCTCAGTGTCGGTTTCGGAGCTTTGCTTTTATCGTTGAAAAAGCCAAAACCGACAAACACTTCTCCCTGATATCGATCTTCTACAAGCTGACTGTTGTAGGCGTTATCATCTAAGCGAGTAACACTCGTCTCACCCAATAAATACAAATTTGAAGTTACATGGTAACGCGCTTTAATACCAAGATTGGTGTCAAGCCCAGCTCCAATTCTCTCGCCAGTAATATCCTTAAAGGAATAATATTCACTATTGAAATCAGCGTCTTTGTATCGAATCGTAATCGATGGCTCTAATTCCCAATCCCCAAATACATAATTGGCAGCAAGGCGGTAATTAGAGTGAAACTGGAGTTCGTCGTCCGCCATCAACTCTACTTCTGCGCGCCAATTGTCGTTAATGCTATAACGCACTTGCCCACCGAAATCGACTCTGTCCCCTTCATTAGCATTTTGTAGTGACATGGGAATATCGACAAATCTCAATCGCATGAGTGCGCTCGCACGCCAGTCAGAATCACTCTCGTTATACAAAAAAGCGCCACCTTCAATGCCATTGATATACACATGTTCGTTTTCAAAGAACATCATTGGTACAAATGTACTCACCGTAGAGTCATTATCGGCGGTATAAAACGGAATCGATGCTGTGCGATACATCGCAGCAATCCCCCACGTTTGTTCTTCTGAACCATGCGCAGAAGAAACTGCCGCAGCTAAAGGTAAAGCGAGTGTTGTTAGAATTAATCTCTTCATGAGTTCGAAAAATGTTGGTTGAGAAGCAGGCAAACATCAATGATTTGCCATTAAAAGCTTATGTTCTGCTGATGATAGCCGTTACAATGGCAAATGTTGTCATCCTCGTGACAGTTTGAGTCCCAAGATCATATTAATATTGACGACTAGGTGAGCTTGTTTGCGAATATTTTACCATCACAACAAGCGCTTAAACTCTAGCTTAGTTCTAAATCAAACATAATGAAGTAAAAAGTGAAAGCATCAGAACTCATCTCTACCTTGAATCATTTACCCGCAGATACAGACCCAGACATTGTGATGGGAGAAGCATGGCTGCCAGAGAGGTTGATAGGGACTCAACTCGATGGTGACATGTTGTTTTTGCACTTTGATAATGCTCCAGAAGATGGTCAAGGTGACGAAGAAGGGCGTGGCTTCGTCGAACACGAAATCGACCTGATTAGAACTCGGCTTCAGCAAATTTTGGATGAAGACAGTGATAACGCGTCAAAAGCCGATGCGATGCTTGGTTTGTTCCTTATGGGACATGAACTTAGTAGCTCGCAAGTTATCGAAATATTAGAAGAAGAAGCTGACACATAAGGAGCCGTTTTGCCAGCATTGATGAACACGACTGAAATTTCTTCACTTCCTCTTGTCGTTGCAGGTCCGATCCTACGTAAAGTGACCGCAACTGAAATCAATATTTGGCTAGTCACCACCCAACGCTTGGAGGGTATGGTGCAAATTACGGATGAAAATGCCTCCATCCTTTATCAAGCCCCTTTAAGTGAACAAAAAGAACAGCTTCAAATCGGCCTCAATGCGTGGTGTTGCTTACTTAAATTAGAAGGCGAGTTTCCAACCCATCAAGCGTTACGCTATCAAATAAAAACGCAATATGGCTTAGTGACGGAACTGCTCCCTCACCTGACTTATGAGCGAGATAATACGCCAAACTTGGGTATTGAGTTCCTCGTTAGTGAAAAAGCGGATTATCTCTTACATGGCTCTTGCCGTAATCCCCATCACTTCAGTGATGATACATTGGTCGCTGCGGATCATAAAATCGCGTCTCAATCCATTGAAGAAAGACCAGATATGCTCATCATGAGTGGTGATCAAATCTATGCAGACCATGTTGCAGGCCCCACTCTCGATGCCATTGAGCAAGTCATAGCTTTATTGGGTTTGCCAGGCGAAGAATTCGATCAAGCTCCGATAAAAAATACCAATGACCTCTACCAACACCCTGCTTGCTATTATGGTCGAGATAAATTGTTGCCTCATTATGTGAGTGATGACAGTTTACTAAGTAAGTTTTTTCCACACCGAGGGACACCAATATTCAGCGCCAAAGAGTGTGAGAATCACCTAATAAGCTTTGCAGAGTGCTTTGCAATGTACTTATTGGTTTGGTCTCCGACCTTGTGGAAGCTTGTTCGAACGGATCGTTTATTAGAAAACGAATTTACTGTCGGCGGAGAAGTTCTTGAACCCAAATGGCAGCAGCAATGGCGCGAAGAAAAAAAACAAATTGATAAATTCGTCGCAGGTCTGGACAAGGTTCAACGCTTACTCGCTCACATTCCAACCTATATGATTTTTGATGATCACGATGTCACCGACGATTGGAATCTCACCATAGGCTGGGAACAAGCCGCATACAGCAACACGTTTGCAAAACGCATTATCGGTAATAGCTTGATTGCTTACTGGCTTTGCCAAGGTTGGGGAAATGCGCCAGAAAAATTCAATGATGAATTTATGAGCCTCGCTCAACGCTTTATCGATGAGCGAACCTCGCAAACCCAAGATGCATTTATTCAATATTTGTATCGCTTTGAGAATTGGCACTACACTATTCCTACGACACCAAAAGTTGTCGTGCTAGATACACGAACCAGACGCTGGCGTTCTGAGTCTAAAATGAACAAACCTTCTGGCTTAATGGACTGGGAAGCGATGATTGAGTTCCATCAGGAGCTCGTGCATCAAGACAAGGTTGTTATTGTTTCTGCCGCGCCAATGTTTGGTGTGAAATTTATCGAAGCACTACAACGTGTGGTGACCATGCTTGGTAAACCATTGATGGTTGATGCTGAAAACTGGATGGCTCACCCCGGAAGTGCGAATACTCTTATTAGTATTTTCACACACACAAAGACACCAACTAACTTTGTTATTCTCTCTGGCGACGTGCACTACTCTTTTGCATACGATATTAAGCTCCGCTATCGAAAAAACAGTCCGAATATCTATCAAATCACCTGTAGTGGAATTAAAAATCAGTTCCCTACACAACTGCTCAATATGTGTGATGGCCTAGATAGACTGCTATACAGCCCTCGCTCACCTTTAAACTGGTTCACAAAACGTAAACGACTCAAGATTTACAAACGCGCACCAAGTACGCACAACTTTTATCGCTTGGTTAACCATAGTGCCATTGGTGAGCTACGCCTTGATGATGAAGGCAAACCAAGTCAAATTAGTATTCTGACGAGTGATGGTGACGAAGTTCATTTTCCACCGACACGTGCTGAAAGCTGAGTATCAATCCCAAAATGACTTGCCCTTTGTAAGAGGCAAGTCACCTTGAACTAACTCAGGAGTTTAGGTTTTTTTGGGGAGAAAGTGGCCGTTCTTAAATGTCAACGGCGTGCTAAATTTGGTATCGCACCTTGAGATCTTCCGTATTTATTACCATGTTAACCAAATAAACAATAGCTCGGTGTTCATTATGTTTAATTCTCTCACATCATTATTTAAACAACTCATTGATGGCTCTGATTTAAGCCAAACCAACACACTTTCCCCTAACATGGCTATCGCGTGTTTGCTTTGTGAAGTTTCTGGCGCAGACCATAGTGTCGATGATAGAGAACAAGAAACAAAGCGCTCTTTATTGATGAAACTGCTTTCGTTAAATGAAGAGGAATCAAATACTTTGTTAGAGCAAGCGCAACAGAAAATAAAAGATTCCGCTTCGCTGTACGACTTTACCTCTCAACTAAGAGAACTGACTCAAGAAACTCGTTACAACTTAATCAAAAGCATGTGGGAAGTCGCTTACGCAGACGGCGAAATTGACCCGCTAGAAGACGCGGTGATCCGTAAAACAGCAGAGCTACTCTATGTTGATCACAGCGAGTTCATTCGAGCGAAGTTACAGTCTCAGTAAAGTGACGAGATGAGTATATAAGTCGCTGGCTAACTCTAAGCTACCCCTAGAATGACAACAGATATCGCTTCTGTAGCCATAAAAAAACGCGCACTCTGCGCGTTTTTCAATAAGCCAACGACATTGTTATTAAAATACTGGTCAAGGTATGTGTTTAGCTCTTTCCACACTAAACAGACTGCATGACAAAACAACAATGGTTGGATGATTATTTAATTACAAGCTAGCTAGGTTCGAATAACTAAAACATGGTCAAAGCAAGCTTAGCTAAGTTATATGCATCTACATAGCCAGAGTGTTGACGCCCTTCCCAGTCTATTCCTTTTGCTTCTTGAGCGGCTCGATGGCCTATACGTTTATCTTTAAGACGATTTTGAATACGGTAGAGTGTCGCTAAGTTGATGAACTCTGTGAACGGTGCTTCAATACCTTTTTGCTTACACTCTTCTAGAAGAATGAGGTCATCTCGCCCCCAAGATGCAAAGATTTTGTTGCGACCACCGAAGTTCTTAACCATGGATTTAAGCACTTCTTCTAGTGGGCGTCCTTGTTTTTCAATCTTACGTGGTGTGATGCCCGTTAACTCAGCGCAAAATAGAGAGACTTCATCGTGTTCTGGTTTCACGTAGTATTGAGCACGCTTGACTATCTCACCTTTAGACAAATCTATTTCAGCTAACCCCACTTCGATAATTTCACCCGTGCTGCCGACGCCATTTTCGTTCCAGCAACACATTTCTAAATCGAAGCATACAATACGGTTATGGTTCATAGTTTGCCTTGGTTCCTAACATAAAAATTTAAAGCGTGCGATTCTATCGTAACACGGCGTAAAACTCGAATTTGTGCGCCCATTTAATCGCCGATCGACACATTATTACGGCCGTTTTTTTTACTCAAATAGAGTTGACTATCCATTTTGTGATACAAGCTCTCAGGATCTTCTTCTTTATGGATAACCGCACCGATACTCAACGTACAGATGATTGACGCATCACCATAATCAAAAGCCGTACTTGCCACAACACTCCGTAATTTTTCTAGGTAAGCTTCTAGCACTGCTCTATCAATGACTTTAGAAATAATACAAAACTCGTCACCACCAGCTCGGTAAAACTTATCTCCCGGTTTTAAATTAGCACTGACCAGCTTAGTGACATGTTGTAACGCTTCATCTCCACCTAAATGGCCGTGTTTGTCATTAATCACTTTGAAGTGGTCGATATCAAAACCAACCAAGGCGAAGTTAACACCTTTGTTTATCTGATTAAGCAAATGATCGTTGAATGCTCGGCGATTCAGTAGTTGAGTTAGAGGGTCTCGCTCTGCCATTCTTTTTAATTCAACGGTTTTGAGCTCCAACATGACCGCTAAGCGCTCTTTTTCTCGAGACTGTAAATTCACAATCCAACTGATCAAAAAGGCGATTACCAATCCGGCTAGTGTCGTGCCCGCTAAAATAGAACGTTCCCAAGCTGAGACTGCGTCAGAAAGCTTAAAGTCAATACGCCATTCACGGTTAGGCAGTTGAATGGTCCGGCTTATAACCGTTCCTCGAATGTTGTCCCAGCTCGCACTTTGAAAGAGAACAGGGTCATCTGCTGCGTCGAATCCCAAATCTTCTACGCGCACCGACATATCGAGCTCCGTCGCGGTTTTCGTAATCAAATCCTCAAAGTAAACCGTACTTCGGATAACACCGGTCACTACTCCTAATAAATATTTGTTCTCGAAGTCGAACACTGGATGGAACACCAGCAACCCAGTCTTAGGTATGGACTTGTCATAACCATCTTGCAGCAAGCGAACTTTATCCGAGACATTCGCTCGCCCATTTTCGGAAATATCATCCAAGATTAAATCGAAGCGTTTGCGCGAAAAATAGAAACCCAATAGAGAAAGGTTTTCCGGTGTTCTTGGGTAGATATCCGACGCGATGAAAATTGGCTCATTGTGTTCAAAAATGTACCCGTAGGTTTTGGGACCATCTTTAGGAACGGTAAACGGTTGGAAGTTTGGAAATTTTTGACGGGTCTTTAAAATATGTTCATCAAGATCTTCAAATTCGACCTTTTGCATCCATTGAAGTCCAATGAGACTTCGCGAGCTGTTAATCACTTGTTCCGCATACATCGGAAACGATGGCCAATAGCTTCGCTCAATCGAATGGAAAAAGTTTGCGCCCGCACCAATGAACTTTAGATCATTCTCGACGTTTGCTTTAAGTGATTCTGCTTGTCGGTCGGCTAAAGTATCAAACGTCGTCTGTGTATACCGTTGCTGCATTGTATAAGCAGCACCAACTACACCAGCAGTGACACATAAAGTCGCCAAAAAAGCTAAAATAGAGTCTGAATGTCGTTTTATAAAGCTCTTATGAGCGGTGCTTTGTGTCATATCGTAATTTTTGATACTTCCGTAAGTTAAACTTCGGGATCTATTGAAATACTGCGTTAGCAATGCACAAACATCAAGCAACAACCTATATTGGGGAGTCTGATCGTCGATTTTTCACGCTGTTCGTACGGTATAGTCACGAATTATTACAGCCTTAAGCCTTGAATATGCTACCATCCGTCATCATTTTAATGTCTAAACTTGGTGCAAGATCGCAAAGACGATCGTTTTAGTGAACAAATATGAGCCAATACTGAGCACCAATAAATCAATAGAAAGAGAAAAAACGTCATGAACATTGATTTGAACCTAATTCCTCAAACGTTCGATATGCTTCACGCTGGCCTAACCGCATCGAGCGTTTTGCTTCTTCTAGTTGCAGTGTCGCGCAAATCAAAAGTGGTCGAGAAAGTGGTAGAAAAACCAGTCGAGAAAATCGTCGAGGTTGAGAAACCAGTTGAGAAGATCGTTGAAGTAGAAAAAGTAGTGGAAGTAGAGAAAGTCGTTGAAAAAGTGGTGGAAGTTGAATCAAAACTTGCAACCGCGTCAACGGACTCTGCAATGCAGCTGCTTTCTATCATGCAACAAGAAGCTCGCCTGATTGACTTCCTAAAAGAAGACCTAACGTCATTCTCTGATGAAGAAGTAGGCGCAGCCGCTCGCGTAATCCACACTGGCGGTCAGAAAGTACTGAACGACTACGTGACGCTAGCGCATGTTCGTAACGAAGACGAAGAAACTCGCATTACGGTTGAAGAAGGCTTCAACCCACAAGAAATCCGCCTAACTGGCAACGTAACAGGCAGCGCGCCATTCAACGGCACGCTAGTTCACAAAGGTTGGAAAGCAACATCAATGACGTTGCCTAAACTGGCTGAGAACTACGATGCATCTGTGATCGCTCCAGCTGAGGTTGAGCTGTAATGGAACACATGAACCAAGAAAACCATTCTCAAGAAGCGTCTGTTGAAACTCAACAGACACCTAAATTCAGTGTTGGTATCGACTTAGGTACAACACACTGTGTCATGTCTTTTGTTGATACTCACGACGAAGACGCTCGCGTTGAAGTAATGCCAATCCCGCAGTTGACTGCGCCGGGTACGGTAGAGACTCGTAGCCAATTAGGCTCTTTCCTTTACCAACCACACGAACACGAAATGAACCCGCAATCACGCGTTCTTCCGTGGTCGAGCGAGCCAAAAGCTCTGGTTGGTGCGATTGCACGTAACCTAGGTTCGAAAACGCCAATTCGTCTTGTTGCAAGTGCGAAATCTTGGCTTTGCCACGCTGGTGTAAACCGTCGTGATGCTTTCCTGCCAGCAGGTAGCCCAGAAGAAGTGGAAAAAGTATCCCCTCTTCGCGCGACAGAGCTTTACCTAGAGCATCTAAAAGACGCTTGGAATCACGCGAATCCAAATCACAACCTTGCCGATCAAGACGTGACTATTACGGTTCCTGCTTCTTTTGATCCTGCTGCTCGTGATCTAACTGCAGAAGCAGCACGCAACGTTGGTTTCGTGCAACTAACGCTTCTCGAAGAGCCACAAGCTGCGCTTTACAACTGGATTGATAACAGCAACGACAAATGGCGCGACGAAGTTGAAGTTGGCGACATCGTACTTGTGGTCGATATCGGTGGTGGTACAACCGACCTTTCTTTGGTTGAAGTAACTGAAGACGACGGCAACCTAACTCTGAACCGTATCGCGGTAGGTGAACACATCCTACTTGGCGGTGACAACATGGATCTTGCACTTGCGTACCGCTTGAAGATGAAGCTAGCCCAAGAAGGTAAAGAGCTACAGCCATGGCAAGTTCAGGCAATGACACACGCATGTCGTGATGCGAAAGAAGCGTTATTGAACGACAGTGAGCTTCAGTCAGTGCCAATCGTAGTACCAAGCCGTGGCTCTAAACTGCTTGGCGCAACGCTGAAAACAGAACTGACTCAAGAAGAAGTACAACAAACACTAGTTGACGGCTTCTTCCCTCAAGTTGCGATTACTGACCACCCTGTTCAACGTAACCGTGGTGCACTAACGCAAATGGGTCTGCCTTACGCACAAGATGCAGGCATTACTCGTCACATTGCAGCGTTCTTGTCTAAGCAAGCTAATGCCCTTTCTGCTTCAGGAAATGGCGCAGAAGCAGCAGCTCAAGATTTCAATCCATTCGCTAACATGCCTGGTATGCCAGGTGCGGATGCAGCCCAATCAGCTGAGTTCATCAAGCCAACCGCAATCCTATTCAACGGTGGTGTTCTGAAATCGAAACTTCTAGCAACTCGTCTAGAAGACACGATCAACGAATGGCTAATTGAAGCAGATGCAGAAATGGCAAAACGCCTAACAGGTGTAGATCTAGACCTTGCAGTTGCTAGCGGTGCGGCTTACTACGGCTCTGTGCGTCGTGGTCAGGGCGTTCGTATCCGTGGTGGTATTGCTTCGGCGTACTACGTGGGTATCGAAAGTGCGATGCCAGCTATTCCGGGCATGGCGCCGCCAATGGAAGCACTTTGTGTTGCACCATTTGGTATGGAAGAAGGCTCAAGCGTTGACGTACCAAGCCAAGAGTTTGGTTTGATCATCGGCCAGCCAGTTAACTTCCAATTCTTCGGCTCAACGGTTCGTCGTGATGACCTAGCAGGTACTCACCTAGACTACTGGGCACCAGAAGAGCTTGAAGAGCTTCCAGAAATCCAAGTAACGCTGCCTGTATCTGAAGGTCGTCGTGAAGGTGAAGTGGTTCCTGTAACCCTAGCCTCTCGCGTCACAGAGCTTGGTACGCTTTACTTAGAAGCCATTGCCGCTGATAACGGTCAAAAATGGCATGTTGAGTTCGATGTGCGCGAAGACGCGAAAAGCAACTCAGACGAAGAAGAATAAATAGAAATCAAACGGCATCCAATCGGGTGCCGTTTTTAAATACACGAAGGTTTGTATGGCATCTCCTCGTTTTCTTGTTGGTATTGACCTTGGCACCACAAACACTGTTGTGGCGTACTGTGAAATCACCGACAACCTTGAACAATCCGAAGTATCCCTATTCGACATCGACCAATTGATTGGCCCGGGTGAAGTGGTTCGTAAGCCATTGCTGCCCTCTTTCCGCTATCACCCTGCGGTTGGTCAAATCTCCCCTTCTGACCTAACACTCCCTTGGGAAAACGAGCCTGTCTCTGGCGACATTAGTAATGTAATCGTGGGTGAATGGGCTCGTGAACTAGGCGCAAAGGTGGAAGGACGTCAGGTATCCAGCGCTAAAAGCTGGCTATCGCACCAAGCAGTGGATCGTAGTTCTGATATTCTTCCTTGGGCTGGCGCGCAAGACGTGGACAAAGTCTCACCCGTTATTGCCAGCGCAAGCTACCTCAACCACATTCGTCAAGCATGGAACTACCGTCACCCTAGCAATAAGCTAGAAGACCAAGATGTGGTTGTGACCGTTCCAGCGTCGTTCGATGAAACCGCTCGTAAACTCACGCTTGAAGCTGCACAGCTGGCTGGTTTAAAGAAAATCGTCCTGCTCGAAGAGCCACAAGCCGTATGTTACGACTGGTACGCACGCCACCAGCAAACCGCAGCTGATGAACTTAAAGAATTACCGCTGATTCTGGTTTGTGATGTGGGCGGTGGTACTACCGACTTGAGCTTGATTGAAGCCAGTTTCTCTTCTCAAGATGAACTAGCCCTTGATCGTATTGGTGTTGGCGAGCACTTGATGCTTGGTGGTGATAACCTCGACTTAGCATTAGCGCACCTTGCAGAGAGCCGCTTCAACCAAAGTAAGAAGCTCACTGCAGCAAGCCTGACTAAGCTGATTCAGCAAACTCGAAAGGCGAAAGAAAACCTACTTTCAGCGAGTGCACCTGAAGAAGTAAAAATCACCATGCTAGGCAGCGGCTCTAAACTTCTTGGCGGAACAAAGAGTATTGGGCTGAGCAAACAAGAAGTGCACCAAATCGCTTTGGATGGCTTCTTCCCGCTTTCTGATTTCAGTGAAGTACCAGACAAACGTCGCAGCGCCGTTGTCGAGTTTGGTCTTCCATACGTTGCTGACCCAGCGGTGAGCAAACACGTAGCCGAGTTCTTAACTCAGCACCAACAAGTTGCTCGTGCCGCTCTTAGCATTGAAGACGACAAACAAAATGCAATTCCGGTAGGTTTGCTACTTAACGGTGGTGTGTTCAATAGTGAACTTGTGACTGAGCGAGTCACTACCCTACTGTCCGATTGGCGAGGCGCTCCGGTTACGGTATTAGATAACCCACATCCAGATTGGTCTGTTGCGCTAGGTGCTGTTGCGTTTGGTAAAGCACGTCGTGGTGCACAGCTAAAAATTGGTGGTGGTGCAGCGCGTTCTTACTTCTTGCACCTTCAAGAGAAGAACAAGATGGGCAAAGCGCTCTGTTTGCTTGCAAAAGGGACAGAAGAAGGACACGAGATCCGCTTAAGTGGTCGTCGTTTCTCGCTTACCCTAGGTGAACCCGTTCGCTTTAATCTGCTGACTTCTACCCACGACACCTTAACCAATAACACTGCCATTCAAAACGGTGTGATGGTGGACGTTGATCCTGACTTATTTGCTCCTTTGCCGCCTTATATCACCACCCTTGAAGGTGAAGGTGCCAAACTGCAAGCCAACCAAAAAGAGCGCGTAGAAGTACAACTGGCGTGTCAGTTGACCGAAGTCGGCACGCTTAAGATGGAATGTGTCAGCGCAGAAGACGATAACAAACGTTGGGAGCTGGAATTCGAAGTTCGTAACAAGCAAACCGACGACAGCGAGCAAGTTAAGCTTCACCCTAAACTGAACGAATGTAAGGAGCTGATCGCTCGCCTTTACAGCGGTAATAAAAAAAGCGCGGAAAGCAAAGAGATCAAAACCTTAGCCAAAGATCTTGAGAAGAAACTGGGCAAACGTGACGAGTGGGATTTCACTACCCTACGTCAACTTTTTGATACCTTTGCGCAAGGTCGTAAGCGTCGCCGTCGTTCTGAACAACACGAGAAAAACTGGCTTCGTTTGGCGGGCTTTGCGTTGCGTCCGGGCTTTGGCGATCCAACCGACTCATGGCGCATTGAGCAAGTTTGGGGTCTCTACCAACAAAACATTCAGTTTAAGAACCATCAAGGTTGGACCGACTGGTGGGTGTTCTGGCGTCGTATCGCAGGTGGTTTGAGCCAAGAGCAACAAGAGACCATCTTGGCGGACATCGCGAAATACCTACATCCTGGTGCGATGAAAAACCCACAATCAGCCAAAGCGGCGCAAGACATGGGTTATGAATCCATGGTTCGATTAGCGGCGTCGCTTGAGCACCTAGAAGTCGAAGACAAAGTTCTATTGGCAACGTGGTTCTTGAGCAAAGCCATCAACCATAACCAGTTCGAACAAGCGCACTGGTGGGCAATGGGTCGTTTGGCATCGCGTACGCCTTTGTATGGCAGCCAGCATAACGTCGTTCCTCGTGAACAAGCGGAACAATGGTTGCCTAAGCTGTTAGAGCAGAACTGGCAGAAAGAGCCAATGATCGCTTTCGCAGCCGTGATGATTTGTCGTAAGACAGGCGACCGCCTATTCGATATCTCAGACGATTACCGTGAGCAGGTGCTGGCTAAGTTGAAGCAAAGTAAGGTACCTGAATCTTGGGTATCGCTGGTTGAAGAAGTCAAAGAGCTATCGGAGAGTGAATCGAAGCGTATCTTTGGTGATGCACTCCCAAGCGGCCTGACGCTGGTAAATAACTAAGCTCCCATGCTCATAAACGCAACAAAGCCCTTCTCGTGAAGGGCTTTGTTTTATCTGATTCTAATAGCTGACGAAAAACGACTCGTTAGTTCATTTCCGTATTGATTACCACATCACGCGTTTCATTATCCATATCACTGATGCCAACAACTGAGATTTCACGGTCAGATAAATTCTCAATCATGCTGTCTTCCAACCCACCCTCCGTCATCCACGCATAGAATTTTTCCGCAATACGATCCGAACCTTCTCCGACAAACGTTAATGTGACCTTCTTCATTTGTGACACTCCATCAATTTACGATTCAGCCACTTAAGCGTAGTATGTTTCGCAAATATCGACATAAACTAGGACTAACTTCTTTTATGAGTATCGAAAAATTTGACGCGATTTATCAGCGTGCTGCAGAGCGTAAAGGTGGTGAAGATCAACTTGAAGCGCTTTTGTCTCATCCACTAAGCAAAGAGGAACTGGCTGCGATTCCCGATGACCGTTGGCTAGCCGCTTTTTCGATGAAGGTATTCCAAAGTGGGATTTCATGGAGCGTGGTTCGCAACAAATGGCCGAACTTCGAAGAAGTGTTCTTCGGATTTAAGATTGAGCCGCTGTTGATGCTGTCAGACGAGCAATGGGAAACCAAAGCAACCGACAAACGCATCATTCGCCATCTCACTAAAGTCATGTCGATTCCTGCTAATGCTCGTATGATCCACGAAGCAAAAATCGAATACGGCTCGTTTGGCAAAATGGTTGCCGATTGGCCGCAAGAGAAAATCACCGACCTATGGGCGTATTTGAAGAAACGCGGCAATCGCCTAGGCGGAAATACTGGCCCTTACACACTGCGTCAAATGGGTGTTGATACCTTCATCTTGTCTAGCGACGTTGAAGCTTACCTACGTAATTGCAAGATCATTGAAGGTGGCAAAGATACGAAAAAATCGCTCGATGCAACCAACAAAGCGTTTGTTCAATGGCAGCAAGAAAGTGGCAGAAGCCTGTCTGAAATCAGCCAAATCATTGCGTTCAGCACCGGCGATAATCGCATTTAACAGACACTGAACCCAAAACAAAACGGCGCACCAAATATTGGATTTAGTGCGCCGTTTTTATGTTCATTGGTTCAAGTACAGACTTACTTTGAAGCCAGTGATTCCCACTCAGTCAGTAGCTGCATAATACGGTGAGAGTCTTCCCATGTTGCACAAGGGTTCTCTAACGATGTACGCCCTGCTTCAACCGCTTGGCGAATATTGCGCACTTGATAGAAGAAAGCGTCTCCAGCTGCCGATACAGACACCTCGCGCTTCGACGTCTCGTAAATTTCCACACTAAACTGGTTGTCTTGCGTTGGTAGCCATGGATTTGAGTCTAACGTAATACTGCCTTTACTACCCAGAATAGTGAATTGGTGTTTCAATCCATGATCTTCGGCGGTGTGTACGCTCGCCGTTTGTTGCTCACCAAATTGCATCATCAAGCTCGACTCGCAGATATTCCCATCATTACCTCGTCGGCCAATCGCTTTCATTGAACGGTTCTCAAAGGTTTGTTCACCCAACATGGTTTTAACCACCAAATGCACTAATGACATTGGATAGCAACCTAAGTTATACAAAGCACCTTTGCTGTCTGGATTAACAAACTGCGCAATCGACGCAATATAAGACGTATGGATGGAGCGAAGTTCACCAATCTCTCCCGATTTAAGCACCGAAACCAACTCACTGATCAATGAGTGATGCAAGTACATTAAGCCTTCAGCAAAGAATACCTTGTGCGCTTCTACGGCTTGAAGTGCCAGCTCGGTTTTTTCCATATCTACCGAAAGTGACTTTTCACACAGGATCGCTTTGCCCTGCTCAGCCGCTTTGACGATAAAGTCATGATGAAGGTGATTTGGCAATGCGATATAAATAATGTCGACTTGCTCATCAGCAATCAACGCATCGTAATCGTTGAACGTATTCTCGATGCCATATTGCTCAGCGAATGCCTGTAAGTTCTGCTCCGAACGCCCAGCAACCGCGTACAGTTCACTCTTGTCATCGCCTTGGATTGCCTCAGCCATGACTCCTGAGATAAAGCTTGTGCCTAAAATGCCCCATTTCATGTTCACGTCTCCTATTGAGCTTGGGTTTCGAATGCTTGAACTAACTCTGCCATTTCAGCCGCAATAAACGCTTGTGTATGCGGCATAGCAAAATGCGCTTCAATCGCGGTGCGGTTTTCATATCGCTCCCAAAGAATCACACGTTGTGGATCTTTAGAATCGTAGGTCGCATTCGCTTGCAAGCACCCCGCTTCGCTTTGCATATCAAGGCAAAATTGTTCAATGGCTTCAACTACTTGTTGTCTTGGCTTATCGGCATTCATTTTCAGTTCGGCGGTAACAAAAATCGTCTCATTCATGATGGATCTCTTTCTCCATTCTTAATCATACGCCCACTGTAATTAACCTCGTTTGATTGATAAACTCTGCTTTAGTTATTTCTTTATCAGCTCTGGGTGTGCAATGGATAAATTAACAAGCATGAAAGTTTTCGCTTACGTGGTCGAACACGGCAGCTTTCGTAATGCTGCACACCACTTTGATATTTCACCGACTATGGTTGGCAAGCACGTGAGCTTTCTTGAGCAAAGCTTAGGTACACAGCTGATTCATCGCACCACGCGTAAACAGTCCCTGACCGAAGCCGGCAGACTCTACTACCAAGAGTGCCACCGAATTATTGAAGACATCACTAACGCAGAGAACTTAATCCAGACGCTGATCAACCGTCCAACCGGAACAGTAAAAGTTAACTGCCCTGTCACGTATGGCAAAAAGGTCATTGCTCCTATCGTGGCTGACTTCTTAGCTAAATTTCCCGATTTGAACGTTGAGCTGATGTTGGATAACAATTTGATTGACCCATATCGAAGCGAAGCTGACGTGATTATTCGAATTGGTGAATTGGTCGATTCCTCGTTAGTCGCGAGAAAATTGGGTGAATACCACATGACTTACTGCGCCTCACCCTCTTACCTTGAGCAACATGCCCCTATCCAATCGCTTGATGACCTTGAACATCATCATTGTTTGGGGTTTCAGTATCACCAAGGAGAAAGCCAACAAGTGGTGAACATGCCATCTAATACCTTTGGAAACAGCAACACCCGATTAACGTCTAATAATGGCGATGTACTTAAGTTTCCCGCGTTAAAAGGCTCTGGTGTTCTTCTGCAACCAAAGATCTTAGTTGAGCAGGAAATCCAATCTGGTGCCTTGGTAGAAATTCTCCAGCAACATGCTCCCAAGCCAAAACCGATCCACCTGCTTTACCGTTCAAAACAGCTTTCCCTTAAAAACCGCACCTTGGTTGATTTTGTTCTTTCGCATGTGAATCCGTAACGCCACACCATAAATCGGCGACAATTTAACCACCCAATCAACTTTTGTTGTCGATACAACAAATATTATTTCTTGCTAATTATCTTTATTTTTCATGCCGTTAGTAAAGAACGCTCATTTAGTGAACATCATTTGTTGATTCCCATCAATTGCATTGCTCTGACAAAGTGACTAGGATTGCCGCCTTTCCTGAGTGAACTATCAAAATAACATCGAGAAATTTAATCTAATTTCTCTTCAAGTTCGTGCGCAATCACGACATTTGCACTCATTTCAAACTGCATAAGCACATTCCTTTGCTTATGAAAACGACATTGATTTCTCAACACTTTTGGTCACGTATGTGACTTTTTTCGTTGGGAGTGATTTTTCAATCAAGGTTGGTCACAAGGACGCTACCCCTTGACTGCATTTACTGGAGGATAAAATGCCTAAAGGTCTAATGCTGACTGACTTAGCCATTGCTGGCTTACTATTGATTTTGGCAAAAGTCATTCGCGTTCACACGCCATTACTGCAACGTATGTACATTCCATCGGCGGTTCTCGCGGGATTATTCGGTCTAATTTTTGGACCAGCCCTGCTAGACGTACTGCCTTGGACCGATACCTTTACCGCTAACGCAAGCCTGTTAACTGCTGCACTTTTTTCTGCGTTAGGTCTGGCAACGGATGTTCCATCACCTAAAACCGTCGCACAGCGCGCTGGCTCATTGTGGGCATTCAACCAAATCGCTTCTGTTTCTCAGTGGTTATTTGCAGCAATGTTTGGTCTCGCGATCACTACCTTCTTCTGGCCAGAGATTAATCCCGGCTTTGGTGTGACAATGTCTGCGGGCTTTATGGGCGGTCACGGTTCAGCCTCTGTTGTTGGTGAAATCTTCACGGGACTTGGCTGGGAAGATGGCTTCACACTTGGCTTAACCTTCGCAACAGTAGGTATTTTCATCTCAATTTCTGTTGGCATGCTCATGCTGCAATTCGCATTGAAGATGGGTTGGATTCGCAGCTTTACGACATTCGACAGCATGGACGAACACGAACGCAAAGGCCTTGTTAAGCCTGATGATCAAGAACCGGTAATGAAAGACACCATGTCTTCCCTGTCGGTTGATTCTTTCGCGATTCACGCTGCGCTAGTGGTTGTCGTAACCGCTTTCTCTTATGTCGCCGCCAACTACTTGTCTTCTTTCCACGATAAGGTGCAGATCCCGACGTTTGTAACTGGCTTCCTTGGCGGCATGCTTGTGCGAATCATCGCGAAACAAACGAAAGCTTCACGCTATCTTTGTGACGGTGCATTCAAACACGCTGCGGGCATCAGTACCGATTATTTGATTATCTTTGGTATCTCAGCCATCAAGATTACCGTCTTAGCCCAGTACTTAATGCCTATGGTAGTACTTGCAATCGGCGGTATCGCCTTCACACTATGGCTAATCTTCTGGGTTGCCCCACGTATCATGGGCGAAGATTGGTTCGAGAAAGGCATTTTCTCTTGGGGTTGGTTAACCGGTACGGTTGCCATGGGTATTGCGTTACTTCGTATTGTTGATCCCAAAATGCGTAGCAAAGTACTTGATGATTACGCCATAGCTTATGTCCCTGGCTCAATCACTGACATCTTCATCATCTCTTTGATGCCAATCGCGATGTATAACGGCATGCACTGGCAAGCGCTTGGTGTAGGATTAGGTTACATCGCAATTGTCTTATTTATTTGGCGATTCATTTTTAAACGTAACAGCAGTGCTCTGACACACGAATCTTAGTCGCTTTACTCGGGAGGATTTTATCCTCTCGAGTTCATTCCTTGGTTTTTATCAAAATCACTCCTCATCTCGAAAATAAGCAACTTGTTTTATATTTGAGATTTGCAATCCCGATCTCTTACTATCATTCTTTTTTAATACTTGACCTGAAAGTTTCTATATCAGAATAGCCGCCTATTCGTTTCTAAAACATGGAGAAAGGCTGTGCGTCGCTCTCAAGGATTTACTCTTATTGAACTCATTGTGTGCATCATCATTCTTGGTATTGTAAGCGTCGTTGCATTTCCTAAATTTCTTGGCTTACAAAAAGATGCCAGAGTGGCGGTTCTATATGGAGCCAGAGAAGCACTCATGACCGCCAACAACTTTGTCTACACCAAAGCAGTGATTCAATCTCAAGAGACAGTAGATGGCGGCATACAATATAACATTGATCTAGATAATGACGGCCATAACGACCTAATTGGTTACTTTGGATTTATCAAAAATGTTATTCCAGCAAAAGAGCTAGCAGGCTTTGATCCGCAACTCACTATCAACACTTGGTATGGGGTAGATAGCCCAGACGAGCCCTACTTCCTTATTGGTTTTGCAAACAAGCCTGTTGGTCCAGAACATATGTGTTATGTCGAAGTTTACTACCCAGAAACTCCTGGTGGCCAAGTGAAATACAAAATACAAACTGACGATTGCTAATTCCCATAGAGAGTGGCAGTAACACTTTTACTTTTGGTGTCTTCATCGTTATTGCAAGGTCATGGCTCCAAAACCACCATTAACAACTATTTCACATAATGTCGTCGCACAGTTAGCTCATAGAGATAAAACCAGTAATTTGCGCCGACACATGGTTATAATTGAAACAATCTATCGTTTTTAAACCCGCCTATAACTTGTGCTTGTAAACTCATCATTTCGCTCAATAATAGTTCTATAACAAATTCAATAATTTAAAGCGGGAGGCGTAATGAGAATATTCTGGCAGCTACGTTGGTATTTCCAACAAAAGTGGAGGCACTATGTCGGATCCATTCTGCTTTTCGCTGTGATATCAGCACTACAGCTTGTTCCGCCCAAAGCAGTTGGCATCATAGTTGATGGCGTCGTAGACAACACTTTAGATACAAATACGCTGATTCTATGGCTCTCAGGGTTAACTGTACTGATCTTTACTATTTATGGGTGTCGCATCTTATGGCGAATTTGGCTTTTCGGCGCAAGCTGGGAGCTCGGGACCATTCTACGTAACCGTCTATATAGGCATTTATCGACACAGCCACCTCGTTTTTTTGAACGTTACAAGACGGGGGATCTGATGGCTCGTGGCACTAATGATGTGCGTAATATCGTTATGACAGCCGGCGAAGGGGTTTTAACCGCCGCAGACTCTTTGATCACTGGTATTGCGGTTTTAATCATTATGGTAACGCAAGTAAGCTGGAAGCTCACCGTAATGGCGCTTCTTCCAATGCCATTTCTTGCCATCATCATCTTCTTTATTGTGCGTATCCTACATCAACGCTTTCGTGTCGCTCAGGAAGCCTTTTCTACCATGTCAGACATGACACAAGAGTCACTTAATGGCGTGCGAATGCTGCGTGCTTTCGGATTAGAAAACCAAGAGCAGCAACGTTTTGAAGAGGTTGTGGATGATACTGGCGAAAAGAACATCGCTGTCGCAAGAGTCGATGCTAGATTTGACCCGGCAATTCAGTTAACCATCGGTCTTTCTTTCCTTCTTAGTGTCGCTGCTGGTGCTTACCTTGTTGATAAAGGTGAGATCACGCTTGGTGATCTGACCGCATTTACGATGTATTTAGGGTTGATGATATGGCCGATGCTGGCATTCGCATTCCTATTTAACATTTTAGAAAGAGGCTCTGCTGCATGGAACCGATTACAAGAGATCTTTGATGAAAAGCCAGAAATTATCAGTGGCAATAAGCCAATAGAAAATAAACCACTTCCGTTGAAAATTGATATCGACGATTTCCATTGGTCTAGTGATTTACCGCCCGCTTTGACGGAAGTAAACATCGAACTTGAACCCGGAAAAATGTTGGGAGTTGCAGGGCCTGTAGGAAGCGGAAAATCGACCCTGTTAACACTACTTTTGCGTCAACATGATTTAGAAAACGGCTCAATTAAATTCGGTGATGTCGAGATCAAGGATGCCCTACTTCCACAGTGGCGAAACCGCTTTGCTGTAGTTAACCAAAGTCCGTTTCTATTCTCCAAATCTATCTTCGACAATATTGCCTTAGGCAACCCTAATGCAGAGAAAGAAGAAGTCTATAGAGCAGCAAAGTTAGCCTGTATACATGACGATATTGAGAAGTTTCCTGAAGGCTACCAAACAGAAGTTGGTGAAAAAGGCATTACACTCTCCGGCGGGCAAAAACAACGTATTGCGATAGCACGCGCTATGCTGCTGAATGCCCAAGTGTTGGTTTTGGACGATGCACTTTCCGCTGTTGATGGACGGACCGAACATCAAATCCTTAAGAATCTGGAAACATACTACCGTAATCAAGCCCTAATCGTTATTGCGCACCGCCTCACCGCTTTGGAAGCAGCAGACGAGATCATTGTATTGAATCACGGACACATTACTGAACGTGGGCAACATAGCGCTTTATTAGCGCATAAAGGCTGGTACGCCGAGATGTTCGAGTATCAGAAACTAGAGCAGGCGATGGAGGAATAATGAATGAACCAGACCAGCACGTTTAAACGGTTAATGTCTTACCCATTATCTCAACCAAAGCCAATGATTAAAGGACTCGCCTTGCTTTTTATTGCTGCGTTAGCCAGCGCCGGCGGCCCTTGGTTGATTCAATATTTCATTGATGAGCACATCGCTAAAGGTGACTATTCACAAAATGTTCTGATTTCGCTAACAGTAGGTTATATCGCTCTTCAGATCGTATCGGCAACATTCCAGTATTTTCAGTCATTGCAATTTAGCATTGTCGCGGCTAACACGATCAAAGCGATTCGTAAGCAAGTATTTTCTGGCGTGATTAAGCAGCCGTTATCTGCGTTTGATTACACTCCTGCAGGAAAATTGGTGTCGCGAATCACCAACGATACGGAATCTTTACAGCAATTTTATGAGCTTTTGATCGCGACCGTAGTGAAAAACGTGGTCATGATTGTCGTAATGCTTGGCGTTATGTTTTTCATGAGTTGGCAGCTCACACTCGTTGTGCTTGTATTGCTGCCGATCGTCATCGGCTTTATGTACTTGTTTAAGCAGCTAAGTACAGAAAGCTACCGAAAGATGCGTGACCTATTGACCGATATAAATGCGAATCTGAGTGAATCCATTCAAGGGATGAGTGTCATTCAATTAATGCAACAAGAAGAGCGTTTTAATAAACAGTTCAACGAGCTAACCGCAGAGCATCTGTTGGCATCTAAACGAGTGATTCGGCTAAACGGCTATCTGCTAAGACCATTAATGGACTTACTCGCTGGTCTTGCGTTGCTTTGCTTGGTTGCGATCTTTGGTTTTAATGGTATTGAGTTGATTGGTGTGGGGGTACTGTATGCATTTATCAGTTATCTTGCGCGAGTTACTGAACCACTAATTGAGATGACTCAGCAACTTGCTCTACTTCAGCAGGCGTTAGTATCAAGCGAACGTGTTTTTGAATTGATTGATGCGAAAGAACAAACTTACGGGGGCGATCATCAACCATTAAGGTCAGGTGCTATCGAACTTAAAGACCTCACATTTAGCTACGATGGTAAACAGGACGTCCTAAAAGACATTTCGTTGAAGGCCAACCACCAAGACTTTATCGCGCTTGTCGGGCATACAGGAAGCGGTAAAAGCACATTAGCGTCACTGTTAATGGGCTTTTATCCAACGCAATGTGGTGAACTGCTCATAGATGGTCGTCCACTTAAAACATTAGGGAAAGACGTACTTCGCAAAGATGTGGCAATGGTTCAACAAGATCCACATATTCTCCCTGCTTCAGTCAGAGAAAACATCTCTCTCAGTCGGGCGGTTGATGACAATCAAATATGGGATGCGTTAGACAAGGTAGGTTTGGCAGAACAAATTCATCGTTACCCTAACGGGCTAGACACGCAGTTAGGTCAAGGCGAAACTAATTTATCTGCAGGTCAGAAACAGCTTTTGGCGTTAGCACGTGTGCTTGTGGTAAAACCTAAGGTATTGATATTAGATGAAGCAACCGCAAATATTGACTCAGGAACAGAGGCTTTAATCCAAAAGAGCTTGGCGGTACTCAGACAAGACATGACGCTCGTTGTTATTGCTCATCGGCTGTCAACTATCCTAGATGCAGACCAAATCATTGTTCTTCATCATGGGGAGTTAGTCGAGAAAGGTACACACAAAGCACTCTTAACGCAAAATGGTCGTTATGCTCAAATGTATCAGTTACAGCAAGCAAACCGACACCTACAACAGATTGAAGAAGACACCAAGCAACTCGAAGAAGCGGTGTGATTTTATGCCCGTGCCTTCTTTTATTTAGTCGGCATGGGCATAATTGGTGTAACTTCAAAATTTAGCCTTGTAAGCTTCCAATTTCTTCATAATGTGAACTAATTTTCTATTTCTTACCTATTATTGACATAACCCCTCGCTATATCACGCAAGGTCGTTGTAAAATCGTACGGTACTTAAGTCTACTGCCTGTGGCATTGGGCTGAATTCCGCTTTCTAATTATGCACATTAATCTCATGACACAAGTCCATGGACAAAGATAAGTTTACTAACATCTATCGCTTGCCTGGTTCGATTCAAATTCGTATCGGTAAATGGCAAAAGACGTTCCGCGGCACCTCTGATTTAGTTTTACATCAGGCGCTAATGGAGCGTAATAAGCAATTTAAGAAGCCAGACTTTTTACCTAAAGGCTGGTGTGTCACTCCTATTGATGAAAACGACATTACCATTACGCATCACGGTAAATATATCCAAACCGTTATGCGCACAATGCTGGACAGAAAGGTCTCATACAAGCGACTGTTCCTATCTCGAATGAGTCTCGAAGATGGTGAAAAAGTGCTCCACAATTACAAGCTGGAGTGGGTAAGAAAACATAACCAGATCGCCAAAAAGTACAATCAAATTAAAAAGAAACAATATATGAACTTTGCAAGAGAAGAAGAGGAAACCCTCTACCCTTCGATTCCAAAGGGTGAGTTTGACAAAACATTATGGAACAAACTTGTCGTATCATCGTTTGGTCCGCAGAAAAAGTACAAAAACCCGCACTTTGTCCGTAAAGCCGATTTCTAAATAAACACCCCTAAAGTTAGGGGTGTTTATTTATACGTTAACTCACCAGTCGTAAGTTAAACTTGCAATAACATTTTGTCGGTCGCCATACCAACAAAAGCCATCACATGTCGCTATGTACTTTTTATCCGCGATGTTTTTAGCTGCGACTTGTAACTTGTAATCGCCGATTCGATAACTGACCGTCGCATCCATTAAGAAATAACTTGTAGTCTCTCTTCATTGTCTCCGTATGACTCACCTGTATAGCGCGCGCCTAAGCCAACAGCAAAGCCATCAAGAGGTCCATCAAAGAAACGATAATGTGCCCAAGCTGATGATACGGTATTCGCCACTTGGGAAGGCGTTTTGCCAACCCATGCCTTATTGATGTCTTGTTTTATCTCTGCATCAACGTACGCAATGTTCCCGATCAATGTTAAGGATGGTGTCACATTAGCTACAGCTTCAAACTCAACGCCGTTATTTTCTATTTTTCCTATTTGCGTTAATTCACTCAAGTAGATACGAGCCAAGTTTTCTTTTGTTGCCCGATACGTTGCAATATTGAAATAACCATCAAATGAATCCGGTTGGTATTTCATACCGATTTCAAATTGATCACCGCTTTCAGGCTTCGCTGACTTACCATTGCTGTCTTCTTGAATAATTGGATCAAAGTACTGAGAGTAACTAAAGTATGGCGTGAAGCCAGAATCAGAAATATAAGCCGTTCCCACGCTAAACGTCCACTCTCCATTATCGACTTTCGTGCGAGCACCCGTGGTAACATTATGTACTTCATTACTTGTATCGTCGTAACGTGCCCCCAATAACATCGCCCATTTATCGTTGATCAGCATATGATCTTGAAAGTAGACGCCGAGCTGCTGATTATCGATTTTCGTTCTTTGCTTATCGGTTTCGCTCAATGGTTGTAGCGTATTCGGATCGAGTAACATTATGTTATCCGAATAAGTAGGATTAAATACATTAAACCTAGGATCGGGCAAAGCTCCCATTGGTGTGTTTAATAATGCATTACCATTAGCAACTATAGGGTCATTGGCAAAATCTTTACCATCGATACTGATCATTTGAAAATCTATGCCCAACATCAAGTTATGCTCAACACTTCCCCAATTTACTTGGTGCATCAAACGATTATCGATATTAAAAGCATCAGATGACCCATCTTCTGTTGAAGCACCCCTAAGTATGGTTTTGCGTTCATTTGATGGGTCCAAAGCCGGCCCCAACGCAGGCACGTCAGCCGAGTAAACGTACGAATACATTTGTCTTAGCTTAACATCCATTTCGCTGTAACGAGCTGCTTGAACAAATGAAGTGGTATCATTAAATGCATGAGAAAACTCATAGCCTAAAGACACCTGCTCACGCTCAAACGTCTCCCAGTTAGGATTGCCTATCGCTAAACTATCACTGATCTTTCCATTTTTGTTTGGCGTTAACGTTCCTTCAACTGGCAAAAATTGCAGATAAGGATCTGAGTCGTCTTTTTGATAGCTCGTTAGAAAGGTAATTTCAGACGTCTCATTAAATTTGTACGTCATCGATGGAGAGAGAAGAATGCGCTCTGCTTCTACCCCACTAATTCTCGTCCCATTTTTTCTCGCTAACCCTTGAAAGCGGAAAGCTAGCTGCTCACTCACCTCAGAGTTTACGTCAAGAGAAAGTTGTTTACGGTCTTCAGAACCGTACTCCAAAGATACAAGTCCTGATCCCCCATCAAATTGAGGTCGCTTACTGACAACATTGATAACCCCACCTGGAGGGTTTTGCCCATAAAGAACAGACGCTGCACCACGTAAAACTTCAACCCTCTCTAACGCAAACGGATCTATTTGCCAACTATAGAAGCCAGAAGAATATAAACGGGTACCATCTTGATACAACCCGCTGTTCGCTTGTTTAAAACCACGAATAATAAACCAATCTTGCTTGTTATCTTCGCCGAAATAATTAGTTTGAATGCTTGGTGTGTACTGTAGTGCGTCAGAAATGCTAATAGAGGCACGATCATCCATTTGCTCTCGCGTAACAACAGACACCGCTCTTGGAGTCTCATTGATAGCAATATCAGTTTTCGTCGCTGCCCGACTCTTCGCTCCGAGATAACTAAAATCTGGACCAACTGCACTGTCTTGCTGCTGTCCAATCACAACTATATTTTCATCTTCCTGAGCCAAGACATTTGGCGTTGATAAAGCTAATACAACCGCCATCGACGTTGGTGTCAGCATAAACTGCCGAGTCATATTCTTCTCCTTTTTGTCGGCAGCCAAACCAACCCTTCATGACTTCAGCGACCGCTGAAAGAAAAGCGAGTTACGGCATCGCCAGTTGTTTCCGTAAAAGACAAACCAGAGGTTTTGCATAAAGCACTCGCATAGGTTACGAATGCCACTACGAGTGCTTATTTGTATAAGTACTTTCTTGGTTGAGGCTTAACTCATCTCTATAAACGGCGTAAACCCCACATTAAATACAAACCGCCAATGAGAGACGCCATAAGTCCTGTTGGTATTTCTTGCGGGTAAAGGACCTGTCGTCCCAACCAATCAGCCAACAACATCACCCCTGCCCCCAGTATCGCGGCGCATAACATGTGTTGTGACGCTTTGTTAAAACCAAATAAGCGAGCTAAATGCGGAGCCAACAACCCAACAAAGCTAATCGGGCCAACAACCAATGTCGCACTGACCGTGAGACAAGCAACTAAAAGAAGCAGTATTGCGCGTGAACGATCAACTCGAATTCCAAGTGCTTTAGAGGAAGCGGCACCGACAGGAAGAATATCTAGCCATCTTACGCAGAGAAAACTCAACCCTATAAAGACAAGCGCAGATAAAGACAATGGGAGTAACGTTTCAACCGAGACATAGTAGGTAGACCCAGACAACCAAGCCAATGCTTGATAACTTCTTGGGTCACCAGTGGCTAGAATAAAGCTCTGTATTGCATTCATCAGTGCGGTTATCGCAATACCAGTCAACAAAATACGCTCCGGCTGAAAGCCTGACTTACGGTTTAGCAGCACAATGACTAATACCGTCGCTAATGCGCCTACGAGCCCGCCTAGAGAAAGAGTGAAAATTGACGAACCAAACCCAGTAAACATCGCGATGATCAATCCCATCGCTGTCCCTGAACTGATACCGATCACTTCAGGACTTGCCATTGGGTTTCCACTTAGGCGTTGAATCATGGTTCCAGCAATCGCTAACATTGCCCCCGCAATTGCTGCTGCAAATAATCTAGGTGCGCGCCACTCCAAAAAAATCCAATTTTGGCTAGCAAATAAGTTTGCCCACCCTTCATTTTGCACAGCAACCGTGGCAAAAAGAACAACAGAAATTAACGTGCCGATCAACGCCAATGAGATCGCTTTAGGGTTTAGCTTGTAAACATGTTCACGATGTCGAGTTAACACTGTTTGAGTATGGCCCTGCGTCTTTTGTGATAAGCGAGGTAACAGCCATAACAGTAGCGGAGCGCCCAGTGCAGCGGTTGCTGCTCCCGTTGGTATAAAACTCGCCATTAGCCCCGGCAGTTGCTGAATAACCAAATCGGTTAAAGTCAATAACATGGCACCAATCAGCATTGATACCCAAAGCTTATGCTGGATTTTATTGATACCTATCAATCGAGTAATCGCTGGCGCCGCTAACCCGATGAAACCGATGATTCCTACGGCAGAAACCACCCAAGAAGTGATTAACACCGCAAGCCCAAGACAGACAAAACGCAACTTAGCTAGCGAGACACCTAAACTCTTGGCACCTTGCTCGGAGAGTTCCAACAGACTTAACGGCTTTGCAATCACAAATGCAACGACCGTAGCAAGTGCGATTCGAGGGGCAAGATACGAGAAATCTCCCCATCCACTCTGAACAAGCGAACCGGCTCCCCATATCATTAACCCATTCAGCTTTTCGGTATTCATCATCAGAATAACCGTACTTAATGATGCAAAGTACAGGTTTATCACTAACCCAGAAACGACGACAACCGTTGGAGATAACGCTCGTCGCCATGACAACAGCATCACCAACCCCATCGATATCACACCGCCGATGAGAGCAACCAAATTAGGCGCGATATCCAACATCCAAGGTGCGAATAGCGTAGCTAACATCAAAGCAAAACTTGAACCGCTCGCCACACCAAGTGTCGTGGGTGAAGCGAGAGGGTTACGCAGCACTTGCTGCATCAATACCCCAGCAACCGCTAATCCAGCACCAGATATAATCGTGGTGAAGACTCGAGGCCACCAGCTAAAGTGAAGTAAAACAGAATCGATAGATTGAAAGTTAGGCTCCCATAAACTGCTTAGAGCCAACGAAAATGAGCTTACTTGGTACAATTGGAAAGCACCAATAGAAAAGGTAAATGCCGAAAGTAACACCACAAAGCTTAAAGGCATCGTTTTCATTGTGTTAACTCCTCGACCTTACTCGCCGTAACTAACTCTGCGAAACGGAGGGCTGAAGGCATAGAACCAAAACTCCAAACGGGCGCGACTTGCATGACCTTTTCACCAGATTGTTGAACAACATATTGCCAAAATGGGTCTTGAGAGAGCTGCTCCGATCCACCATAAGGTAATGGCTCTACGATAACGATTTGAGCTTTTATGCCAGCTAACTTGTCGATGCCAACTAGGCTGAAGCCCCAGCTATTCGTCTTTTCATTCCATGCATTACTCAGCCCAATCTTTTCGATAGCCTGGGAGTAAAGACTATTTTGACCAAAAACACGTACGTGCTTTGTATCCATAAACTGAATCATTAGAAGTGGCGGCTGGCCTTTATTTATACGCTGTTTTAATAAAGACAAACGTTTTTCATATTGTTGGATAAGCGCCTCTGCTTCCGCCTCTCTTCCCAGCTCTTCACCAAACCTCCGAGTGAAACTGGTAAGTACCGACCAATCCGTAATCCCGCTTTCATATAAGTCAATCGTGGTAACGGGGGCAATATCGACTAAGCGATGCTTCATTGAGGAGAAGTACGGGGCAATAAAAATACGGTCAGGTCTGAGCTCGTAAATACGCTCTATATTGGGTTGAGTTCTTAACCCTACATCCTTAGTTTGAGGTGGTAACGGTGGCGATTTTACCCAAGCATCGTAATCTTGCCCTTGAGCAACGCCTACAGGTACGACCCCTAAAGCCAACATCGTTTCAGTTTGTGTCCAATCAACCGACATCACCCGAGGTGATGCGTCAGCTAGTGCTTGAAAAGAACTGACCAAAAGCGCACTAAGTGAGAGAGCGAAAGAGAAATGTTTAAGTCGAGTGTTTGTACTGCTCATTATTCCAACCTTTAGCTTGGCATCGCCACCGGATAACCCGCGGGGTGGTCAGAGATCATCATCTCTATCCCATATATGTCCCTCAACTTAGGTTCAGTAAACACCTGTTCAACATTGCCTTGTGCAATCAAATCACCTTGATGTAATGCAACGATGTAGTCGCAAAATCGTGCAGCCAAGTTGATGTCGTGTAATACGATAATAACGCCCAAACCCAGTTCTTGACTGAGTTTAGAGATAAGCTTCAACATATCGACTTGATGGCTGATATCTAGCGCAGACAAAGGCTCATCAAGAAGCAAATACTCGGTTTTTTGGGCTAACAGCATAGCTAGCCACACACGTTGACGCTCTCCTCCAGATAACGTGTCCACTAAGCGATCTGCGTATTTTAGTGTGCCTGTCATCGCCATTGCTTCTTCAACAATGTCGTGATCTTTCTTACTCAAACGTCCAAGTAAACCATGCCATGGATAACGACCAAAACCGACTAAATCTCGACCTAAAATACTGTCGGTCACTGGAAGATGCTGAGGCAAGTAGGCAATGTGTTGGGCAAACTTTTTCGCTGAGAGATCGTTAATGCTCGTTCCATGCAGAACCACGTCACCAGCGGTGTATGGCTGTTGCTGTGCCAGCAACTTTAACAATGTGGATTTTCCTGAACCATTGTGTCCAACAAGAGCGTATGTTTTTCCGGGTTCAAATGTCACATCAAACGCTTTTAGCAATGACTTGCCTTCAATCTCAAACTGGAGTGCTTTAGCTTCCAACATCCCTACTTCACCTAATAGCCATTTACGAATAACAGTTATTCAGAGCTCTCATTCGTTGATCACGTTTGCCGTTCTTATTCAACAGAACGATTAATAAGGGAGGTTTTATATAACAACAAAGATACAAATGCAAACCGTTGTCATTATCATTACATCAACAGGATCATTGAGAGAATTGCTAAGTGTTAGTGATAATTTGCTCTGCTGAACTTCATTAGTAAATTATAGGCAGGTCAACGAGAGCAGCGGTCTCCCACTGCTCTCGCATAAATTTGAACGAATACTGCAGCGTATGAAGAAATGAAAAATGCCGCAGTGAATACATTAATGACGAGCGTCAGCGCCAAACTCTACTTCTTTATAGATATCGGCCAGCGACTTTTTACCTTGTTTGTCTTTGGCTGAACGCTTTTTCTTAGTTTGATAATGGTATTCTTGCTCCTGAAGTGCTTGTTCGTGCTCTTTTGCTGACTCAACAAACTCAGGATTTGCAAGTGCTTGTTGGCGTAAGCGGTTTACTCTTTCAAGGGTTTCCCACAACATACTTCACCTCCAAACTTATTGCTGTATATAAAAACAGTATTGTTTAAATATTCCTCCTCGTCAACATTTCAACTTTGTTACTGCTCTTCACATTAACCCCAAGCCTGTATAGTGCTCGGGATATTTGTGGATGATTTGCTTTATATAACCTTGATGCTCTCGCAGAGCATCAACACATTCTCGAGATAACCATCCCTGATATACCCATTTTTCAAGTTCTAACAATGCGTATGGGATGGACCACGCTTGTCTGTACGGATGGTGCGTCGTCATAAAATCAAAGGCATTCGCGACAGCCGTAATTTGCGCGGCGATTGGTATATCATCATTGGTTAAACCATAAGGATAACCAGTGCCATTTAAGTTTTCGTACTGATAAGTAACCATCTGCAAAAACAAAGTCACACTCGGGTGAACCGGATTTCCGATACGGGCAACTATGTCATCCGCTGAATCGATACAACGCTCAATATGTTGAATCAATATCGCCTCTTGTTCTTGAGAGTAATTTGTTCGGCGGCTAGCAATTTCAACTGGCAGCTGACTATCACCGAGCGCATGGAACTGAGCAAAAATACCAATATCTTCGACCATTTCGTCATTCAGGTGATAACGATCCGCTAACTGCGTTGCGATAATTTGACTGTAGTACTTCATGCGTTTGGTATGCGCGTAATACTCAGGTGAATATCCTGGCATCATACATTGCATTCGGTTCGCTAGCGTTTCTATCGCATTGACTACTTGAGTTTCTGATTCAACCGCAAATCGAATCATTTCGAAATAAGGTTTAAGACCATTCAGCGCTTCTAAACTAAACGCATCACGTTGAGTGGAGTTCAAAAATACAAAACCAGTAAAAGCTTTATTGTCATAACAAGGAATAGCAGCCGACGACTGATATCCGTGTTTGAGTAAAATTTGAACCCGAGGACAGTGCTTAATATCATGAAGGTCTTCGACGATACGAGGAACCGCGTTTTTAGAGGCAATATTGAGGTGGTGGAGTTTACGGAATGCTGATTCGTGATGGGCTAAACACCAAGTGTCGAACTCACTTTCTGCAAATGATTTGAGCACATCTTGGTCTGGGTGATATTTTGCAAATGACACCCTATCAATACATGGCAAGTGCGCCTGCATCCTGCCTTTTAGCGTTTGCAGTTGCTCGTTAAGCGGTTTTGCAAACGGGTAAAAACTCCGGTGCGCCATGCTTCACCTCCACACCAAAGCAGAGAAACAAGAAAAGCTCATTGTGTTGCAAATTCAATGGTATTTTGAGCGGTTTTCTCCACTTAAATTATCGATATACCACAACTTAAGTGTACGAAATAAAAGCACATTTCTACCAATTTTTTCACCGGATATCTTACGGTAATTTGATCCAGATTAAAAAAGCCAACGAGCGAAACTCGTTGGCCTAACAATACTGATTGATTACGATGGATTCAGTAACTAGAAGTTATTCAAAGAACGTTCTAAACAACTAGCCTAGAGCAGGAAGAACACCCAGCGTAATTAACACCTGAGCGAATACGATGCCAGTGCCAGCGATGCCCGTTATCACTAACGCACCTTGACCACCTGCGACGCGGTACTCCCCAGTAAAATCATCCGATTTACGAACCTTGATCACCATAACCAAAGGCAAAAAGATGGCTAAAATCGCTAAGGCAATCGCTGCATAGCCCAAAGCCATAATAAAGCCTTGAGGATAGAAAAGTGCGAAGCCTAGCGGTGGAGTAAACGTCACTAGTGCCGCAATCAAACGATTAGGCTTATCGTTACTTCCTTTGATGGTATCACCCAAAAATTCGAATAGACCCAAACTCACGCCAAGGAACGATGTCAACAATGCCAAGTCAGCAAACACACCAACAATGCTACCCAAATTTGATTGGTGTACTGTCTGAGATAGTTGACCAATCAGTGCGCTCAACCCTCCGTTCTCAACAAGCGTACTTTGGCTAACCACACCCAACGTCACGATTTGCCAAAAGATATAAATAACGAGTGGAATCGTCGAACCAATAATAACGGCTTTGCGTAAAGAAGAAGTGTCACCGTCTAAGTAATTCACAATTGCAGGTATACTTCCGTGGAAACCAAACGAAGTAAAGATCACCGGAATCGCCGCTACAACAAGGCCTTGTTCGATTGGCATACTTAACAAGTAAGATTCCGTAACGTTTGGAGCAAGAAAAGAAAGCACCGCAACCATCGCAATGAGCTTCATCGCGAACAGGACTCGGTTTACTTTATCGACCGTACCGGTACCCACTGTCACAACTAAAGTCACAATCAAGGTAAAGATTATCGTTGATGTAGGCCCTGAAATATCGAGGTCAAACCATTGTGCAAGGCGGTCTCCGAACTGAGCACCACCGCCAGCGATATACGCTGCACATAATGAGTAGAAAAGAAACAACATCGCAAAACTTGCCACCCACTTGCCTTTTTGACCTAGGATCTGTTTCGCCAAAGTATGAAGTGTAGCACTACTCTCCGCATGTTGATGAAGCTCAAGCATAAGCAAGGCAGTGAAAGCCATCAGAGCCCATAAGCCTAGCATGATGATAATAGAAGTTGAAAAACCAATGCCGGCAGAGGCAAGTGGAAGCGCTAGCATACCAGCGCCTATTGTAGTGCCCGCAATAATTAGCGTACTACCGAATACTTTAGAACGACTCATTGTATATTAATCTTTACACTTTATTAGAAATTATCAGTATTAGATCGGGCAACGGCGGACCGAAACCAACACCATATTTGTATTGCCGTCGATATTGTAGGATCTTTAGCAGAAGATCAAGCAAAGTGTAAGGATAAAAAACCACACATGTAAACTATAATTTACACCTTGCTGATATTTAACAATAACTGTGTGCATTCTTCCCTGTTCATGAACTTGGGAACAGGGTAATTCCAGTGCGCCTCTTTCAGAATTAAATCAACAAGCGCATCAGCATCTTCACGTTGAATGAGCGCACTGGTTTGCTCAATATCAATAGTTGAAAACAAGGACTCCAGATTCGCCAAAAAATGCTGAGCACTTGCGTTACCTAACTGCCCCTCGGCCGTCAACTCATCGAGCTTTCTTAGTTGAGGCTCAATCTCTGATAATGAAAAGCGCAGCACAGGCAACAAGGCTAATCCGTTTGCCATACCATGAGGTATTCCATATCTCGCACCGAATGTGTGAGCAAAGGCATGAACATAACCCAAACTCGCTTTGGTAAATGCTAAACCCGCGTAATAGGATGCCATAGCCATTTTATGACGAGCTTCGACATCATCCCCTTGCATCACAGCCCTAGGAAGATATTTAAAAATGAGTTTAATAGCGGCAACCGAATAAGCCATCGTTTCTTGAGTAGCGTTTTTCGATACATAGGCCTCAATAGCGTGGGTTAATGCATCAACGCCAGTATCAGCCGTGATCTTAGGAGGTAAACCAATCATTAAATTCGCATCTAAAGCTGCCATTAGTGGCACCAACTTTGGATCCATTAAAGGGGTTTTAATGTGTGAGGAGGGATCTGACACGACCGCAGCGATAGTAACTTCACTTCCGGTTCCAGCCGTTGTTGGAATAGCAAAAAGCGGCGCTGGCATTCGCCATACCTTCAATAGTCCAGCTAATTTTTTTATTGGCCGTTTATCGGTAACTTTCGCAGCGATGACTTTTGCACAATCCATTGCAGAGCCGCCACCCAAAGCTAATATGCCCTCACAATGAAAACGATGATAAGCCTCTAGACCGCTCTCTACCTGATCATAGGTAGGATCGGGCTTAACTTGCGAGAAAACATCTAACTGTAAATCGAGTTGTGCTGCAGCCTCAAGCACCTTATCTACAATACCGACTTGGACTAACCCTTCGTCGGTAACTAACAAAACGCGTTTAAATCCCAGCTCGGTCATCGATTCTAATAGCTCATTCATCGAACCAGGGCCGGAAAACAAGGTTGGTCTCGGCATAGGAAGGATAAGGGCTGCTATTTTTAACCCTGCGGTGTAAGTCCGATATAAACGATGCTTCAACATACGAAGTCCTTTTCATTTAGAGCTATCATTCTAGCTACTTTTACTACCTATGCTTACTTTGCAATCACACATTTTCAATAAACTTATCTCACTAAAAGGGCTAGCATCGCTGGGAAACCGTACCATTTTATTATCTTCCCTCAACGACATGAGCTACAGAGAAAATGTTTTCAACGACGCTCTATTGTCATGTAGTTAACAAGCTGCTTTCCCTATTACTCTGTTAGTTACAGAGCAAGCCTCGAAGAAGTCTTCTTATTTTTTGCCTTCAAAAGCAACAATATGAATTCTGTTAATCAGACATCAATACCGTGTGTCTCTGGTTGAGCCCGAACACGATCTACAAAAATAAAAATAAGAATGCGTTACATCATGATTTATTGTCGTTTTCAAATAAGTCAACAAGAGCAACAATAATCTTTCAAAACTTACACTTAGTTCAAATATCTGACTCTTAACCATGAGCTTCAGGTGATATTATTATGCAACTAGGATTATTATCCCGCCCATAATCAAAACTATGTCTAAACGCCCACCTTTTTGGGGTCTATTCGCTGTCGTACCCAATTTTTCCTATCACCTTCTGATTTGGGTTTAGCGTGGGCTAATTAGCAATGTCGGTATAAACCATGAATCATTCTTGCCATTCCCATACGGACATGGGCTTTGAAGTCGATCTGAAACAAGCACTTATCTGGGTTGCTCGAGCACTCGACTGTGTCGGTGTTGATGATACGCACCATAGCCATCGTGTCGCTTACATCGCTTACCAATGTGCTCGGGTCATGAACTGGGAACCAGAAAAAGCGGAGTTTTGCTACTTCGCAGGGATGATCCACGATTGTGGGGTCTCCGAAACACAAGAACATAAAATGTTACTTGAGGAGTTGGTGCCACAAGATGTAAAAACACATTGCTTAAGAGGATACCGAAGCCTCAAGCAGTGTCGTTTGTTGCGTCAGTTTGCTACACCTGTTCTTTACCACCATACACATTGGAGTGAATTAAAATATCTTGATTTACCGCCTTTTGAAAAAGAGGTCGCTGCCCTACTCTATTTAGCCGATCGTCTCGATTTTATGCGTTCCAAATACGTCATGAACTGCCACTGTGACATTGTCACACTTCATGAAGAACTAATTGCAGAATGCATCATGGCAAACGCTGGAACTTTGTTTAATCCAGACATGGCTAAGGCAATGGTTAAGCTCGTTATGACCGACGCATTTTGGTTCGCGATGGAGTCTGAAAATATAGAAACCATCGGATTAAACTTTAAAAGCATTGATTGGCTTCAAAAACAGCTCACCATCCAAGATATGAATAGTTTGGGAATGTTTATCGCTCGAATTGTTGACGCAAAAAGCCCATTTACTTATCAACATTCGCAAAAAGTGGCGGAGTTATCTCGGTATCTAGCCATCAAGCTTGGGTTTTGTGAGCACGACCAAGAGATGTTATTTATTGCTGGGTTGGTGCATGATATCGGAAAGTTAAAAACACCAGATGAGATTCTTCATAAAGAAGGCTCTCTTAATAAACAAGAGTATACGCGTATTAAACGCCATACAATTGATACTCAGCTCGCATTACACAAAGTGTTTCCCAACGCTAAAATAGCGGAGTGGGCCTCTAATCATCACGAGCGTTTGGACGGTTCTGGCTATCCTTATCATAAAACAGGAGACGAACTCGATGTACCATCGCGTATTGTCGCGGTTGCCGATGTTTTTCAAGCTCTGTCTCAGGACCGGCCCTACCGAGGACGAATGGCTCAAGCACAAATCGCCGCGATTATGGGTGAGCAAGTCGCTAAACAAGAACTTTGTTCTGACGTCTATGCAGTGCTAGAGCGAAACATGACCGAGTGTTACGAGCTATCAACTAATGTTTAATCGATAAAGGGCGTAGCTACGCCCTTTGCTGATTTTATGCTGGTTGCAAACCAATCATTTTGCAATATCAAGTACATTGTCTCGCACACCATTGATTCTGAACCAACCTGCAATACTGAAACGCTCAGCATTGGTCGGTAAAACCTCATGCGGGAATTGCTCAGATAAGAATAAAAGTAAGCGTCCCGATTGAGGAGGGATGGTTGCTATCTTATTATCATTTAGATCGTAAACCACCAATTCACCTGCATCCTTTTCCGTCCAAGATTCGTTCATGTAAAAAACGGTTGTCAATCGACGGTTTTCATTGCCCTTAAAACAATCTAGATGCTTTTGGTAGAAATCCCCTTCCTCGTACTTGGCAAAGTGAGCTTCATACTCAAAAAGCCCCAGAAACAAGTGACGGTTCACTTCTTGGCGTATTTCTTCCATCTTATCTAAGTAAGAAGTAACCGCGTGCCCCATATTGGGCGATAACCATTGAATTTTGTCACTTCGAATTGACTCAATACGAGTCACATCGTCATTACGACCAATACGCGCTTTTTTCCAGTTACTTGGAATGCAGTCTCGTAATTGAGCCACTTCTTGTTCAGAAAGAAAATCATCCCAGATGTAGTAGCCATGGGTTGCTAACGCATCGATCATTTTATCCATTATTGTCGTTCACTCATATTAGTTGGGCGGTCTATATAAAAAATCTTCAACCTCACAACAAATGCGATTTTTTGTCGAAACGACAACAAAATAAAAAGAGAGTAAAAATAGGTGATGACGAATATAAAAATGCCGCTCATATGAGCGGCAATATCTTTTATTATTGACGAGCTTCTAATCTCGTTGGATGAACTCGCAACGGACTAAGACGTTTAATAGTCGGGCGTTGTTTGTTTTTTAACTGGATATGACAAAGTTCCAGAATTAAGCCGAATGCCATCGCAAAGTACACATAACCTTTGTTGATATGAATTTCGAAGCCTTCTGCCATCAATAAACCACCTAACAAAACGAGGAATAACAAAGCAAGTGTCTTAAAACCAGGGTAACACGACACCAGGTTATTGATTTTTTCTGCTGTCATGACCATCACGATAGCAGAAGAAACAATCGCTGCGACCATAAGTGGGACATCACTTGTCAAACCAACGGCGGTTATCACCGAGTCCATCGAGAATACAGCATCCACGGCAACAATCTGCAACAGAACTACCGCTAAACCAGTACGGGCGTGAGTTGAGTGAGCCGACTCGTTGTGATTTAACCAACTCCACAACTCTTTCAGGCTTTTAGCCAAGAGGAATGCACCACCCGCAATCATGATAACGTCTCTTCCGGTAAACGCATGGTTCGCCAAAGAAAATAGCGGTTGAGTCAGTTGCATGATCCAAGAGATTGAAAACACTAAACCAATACGAGCAATAACAGCAAGACCAATACCAAGGTTTCTTGCCAGCTTACGTTGGTGCAGCGGCAGTCTTTCACATAAGACAGAGATAAAAACGACGTTATCAACGCCTAAGACAACTTCAAGCGCAAACAAAGTGGCGAAAATAGCCCAAGCTTCTGGTTGCATAAAAAGTTCTAGCATGAGCATGTCTCCAATAATAAGAAGACATATGGTGAAGGGTTTTGTCGACTAAAGGGGTCGTCCATTAATTATTTATACCTTTGTTACTGAGGGATCATGAGTAAATCACCAAACAATCAACAAAACAATATCTATTTTAATTAACAAGGAACAAGTTTAATTCGTGTACAAATCAATCAACTCCTCCATATTGATTAAAATTACATAGAAGCTTTAGAATTGAATAAATGAAAGCATTAAAGTCCAACAAAACTAAGATAAATTTCTAGACTTATAAGCACCATCAATCCTTATGCAACCCATTAAATGCATTGAGCTCAAAGAGAAACAGGCGTGTTTCCGAGATAAACAATAGTAAAAATTTGTTTCATGCTGATATACTGCCAAAAATCATAAGAAACCATGCTATTTATGGACTACATTGCTCTTTCGCGTATAAGCCTTAAACATCTAACTGTTTTACATATGTTGTTAACCACTCACAGCGTCACACTTGCGGCAGAACGCTTGTGTGTAACACCATCGAGCGTCAGTAAAACGCTCGGACAGTTGCGCGAAACGCTAAAGGATGACCTTTTTTACCGTGATGGCACTCGCTTAGTGCCGACAGCATTTGCGCTGCATATAGGCCCATCAATCCATGGCATACTCTCCAGTATGAATGGATTATTACATCAAGGCTCTTTCAATCCGGCTTACTATCAAGGTAGTTTTTCATTAGCAATGCGTGAAAGTTCATTTGAGCTCTTTGCGCCAGTTCTACAGCACTTGTCCCAACAACTGAGCAATCACGCGCACTTGAATGTCCATGCGAAAGAGGAAATGAGCTTCGATGCATTAGCAAGAGGTCAAGTGGATTTTTTGTTGCTTCCTCACGATCTCAGCCAACCACCCACACAAAATAAAGACTTGGTCTGGAAAACCATTTTGAAAGACGAAATGGTTTGCTTAATGAGAGCATCGAACCCACTCGCTGAGCAACCCTTATCTGTTGAAAGTTACCTTTGTGCAAGACATATCGGTATTCATGATAAAGATCTGTCACAACCTTATTTTGAGCAAAATCTCACCCAAAGGCATTCAAAGCGAAACTTGGCCATGCGTGTAGCCGACTTTGGTTCAGCTGCGGTGATGTGTCAGCACTCGGATTACTTGTTCACATGCTCCAAGCTTTGGGCAAGAGCGGCAATGCAAGCAAAAGGTTTGGTTGAGCAAGCTCTTCCATTCGATTACGGGCAAGTAGCCTACAGCCTCGTTTGGAACAAAGCGAGCTTAAACGATCCCGCTTTAAAATGGTTACAGCAACAATTACTCGACGCTTGCGCCATGTTAGATGCCTGTGATGCTTAAGCATAGATAAACAACGGTACTACGTGAGTACTGTCGGCACTGTGATAGGGTTACTCACGTAGCATCGAAGCTCTGATTTTAAGCGTTCGATATCATGATGAGAGCACATGTCCCAAGTTAACGCCTCCCCCACAACTCCGTGATGTTGAAAGGCATTTAAACGGATAAGCACCGATTCAGGAAGAGTACTCAAGTAACGTCCAATTGCTACGATTTCTATATCTAAATCACTTTTTTGGGGAATATGCAGTAAGCGGACCTCGTACAATTTTTCGTGTTCAGCTAGGTAATGAAGGGTTTTAAATACACGATGATTATCACGCCCAGTTAGCCACTGATGCGTCTCCGTCTGCCACGCTTTCAAATCGATCATTGCGCCATCCAGAAAAGGTAGAATACGCTGCCAACCAGCAACCGCTAAAGAACCGTTACTGTCGATGAAACAAGAGAGGTGCCGTAATTCAGGATCTTGTTTTATCCCTTTAAACAGCTCAATAATGAAAGGAAGTTGTAAGGTAGATTCCCCACCGGATACTGTAACACCACTGATGAAAAAGCGATGTTTGCGTATCAAATCGAGCATTGTTACTACAGAGTAGTCAGTAATTTTTGGATTAGATTGGTTCTGACATATCTCTATACAATGATCGCAGTGGGTGCACTCCTCTTTAAGCCAAACAACGTTGTTGTTTTCGTCGAACTTCAATGCGCCTGCTGAACATTCACTCACACACTCACCACAATGATTACAATGGTTTATCGTGTGAGGATTGTGGCAGTTCAAACACTGATAGTTACAACCCTGTAGAAAGATGACTAGACGATTTCCTGGCCCATCAACACAAGAGAAAGGAAGGATACGAGTGACTTTTGCCAATAGGCTTCCACTTCGTCTAGACATCTTGTTCTTTCCTAAACCGAACTTATGCCTGCGTGTAAGTCGGTGTTACTTCATGGCTCACCACACGTGGTGAGCGTTCTAAAATTTTGGTATTTTTTGCTGCTTCTGCACCTAGAAACGTCGTGTTGGTTCTCGAACCTTCTTCATCATATTTCGCGACGCCTGAAAGTTTGACCATGTAGCCTGTCACGCGAATTAAGTCATTTGAAGTGACATTCGCGGTAAACTCACGATAACCAGCATTTAGTGCCCCTTTACATAAATTGAACATCGCTTCTGGGTTAGATTTCACCGTTTCATCAATCGTCAAAATATCGCTGATACCCGCACGATAATGCTGATGATGCTTCGCCGTTGCTTGTACATAAGTGACAGGGTCTGGCTCTGCACCATAAGGCAGACGTACACCTGGCGTAACATCATGATCTAAGCTAATGCCGCCTTGTGCATGTAAGAGCGCTTTGCCATCTAAACCATATTTCACTGGGGTTGAGTCCACCAGTTTAGCCAGTGTTGCTGAAACATCATGAGCAAAAGTATTTGCTCGATCATTTTTTCCGTATCGCCCTATTTGCCCTTCTTTTTCAAATAGAAGGTTTACCGCTTCGGCCATGCCGTAAACGCCATACATTGGCGCGAAATAGGACTCTTTTATCAACCCTTCTTGCGTCAAAAAGCCTTGAAAGAAGTTCGATTTTTCATGCAAGTGCGTGCTTCTTGCGTTTATGAGCTCGATCATTAATCGATGGTAAGAAGGCAACGCACTATTTAAGAAGTCGTTACAGTCTGATGCTCGTTTTGCAACTTCTTTTAAATTCATTCGCACCAATGTGTTCGAGCCACCTGCTAATGGAAGCGAGTTGTAGCAACTTACAATACCAAAGCGTGAGCCGTTGTAGGCTTTCGCGTGCATTGGGTAATTGGCAATATGCGGTTTACTGCATTCACAAATGTTCTGTGTCGCTTGACGAAGTAAATCATCAGGTGTAACTGTCTCGTCGTACATAAAGGTGAGATTCGGTGCGATCTGCTTGAGCTCCGCATCTACTTTTAAAACAGTGCGACAAATAATGTTGTCTGTCGGTCCGACATTCACATGCATAAACGCATCTGGCAATGTGCGATCCAGCATGATCCAAAAATGTTTTAACTTTTTGTAAATCTGGCTCTCTGTTAGGTCGCCTATGTAAGGCAACAAGACATCATCTAACTGACCTAAGTAAACCGGAATGTTCGTTACCGAAGGAACATGATGGTAAATGATGGTAAGCATATTCAGCGCATCATCGAAATCATCAGCCGGAGACAACTCTAAATAGTCTGAGCCTTGCGATAGAAATTTAGCGTAATCAGGCAACACATAGCGAGGTTTAAACGGTGCATGACCTTCAAACATATCGCAGATGATGCCTTCATCCATTGCTTGTCTCAGTGATGGAGATACCGTCATATAAGGAATGTACGATTCCGCCTCTAAAGCTAAAAAACTCGACTTCTGTTTTGGAGAAAGACGGACGTCGGTCGCGATATCTAGCAAACGTTGTTGTAGTTTAGAAAGGCTTGTCATCTAAGATATTCCTACAAAGTAACCACAAGCCCACAAGACAAAATACGAGCTCTACCCCTAAAGAGTAACGTGATTTTACTCCTGCTTGGCTGTTGCCACTAATGAAAATAAACAAAACGTCTATTTCCATTCTGGAAATAAGACAAAGCTAAATTAGCGCATTCCAACTTACTATATGGGAAAACCTAACTGCGTACCGAAGTCTGTCTTATTTATCGGTTTGCCGTCGACAACATCACGCCTGCACCAATAAATACTCCACCAGTCAAACGATTGAACAACTTCGCTCTTCCAGCGACAAACAACCAATCGGAGGCTTTTACCCCTAACAATGCATAAAATGTTAGCCAGCTAAGCTCAAAAACCACAAATGTAGACGCGAAAATCGCGTATTGAGACAGTAGCGGTGCGGAAGGTTCTATGAATTGAGGAAACAAAGCGGTGAAAAAGACTATCGCTTTGGGATTACTAGCGCCAACAATGAAACCACTAGTGAACGCGCTAAACGCTGTCGCGGAACTTTGAGTCGTTGCCGTTTTATTAAAATCTGTCTGAGATGAGCGCAACGCTTGAATACCTAACCAGATTAAATAAGCGGCGCCACACCATTTGATAATATTAAAAACTAACTCAGATGAAGCAATGACAACTCCCAGCCCGGTAAATGAGAGCGTAAGGATGATCGTAATCGCAGACAAACTGCCAAGCGCAGTCATGAAAGCAATACGAAACCCACTACTCACTCCTTTACTTAAACACAACAGTGAGCTTGGTCCTGGTGAAGCTGTGAGCACGAGAATAGCAAGAGTGTAAAAAATCCATGTATCTATTTGCATTGGCATCCCTTCCAGCAAAATGAGGTTTATAGCCCATTGTGTATAGAACTATTTTATCGCCCGGTTTCTATCCATGAAGCCGAGGTCTTAATAACCATCTTGCATCTAAACAACTTAGAAAAAATTAATAGATAGTTATGCAAATAAAATACGATCTACATGCAAGGATGTAAAGCCTGTTGTATAAGCTTATCTATTTCTCTTAATCATAAAAAGGCTTAGGATCGATCTCTAACGATGAAGGCGCTATCGCTCTTTCAATTTTGTACGCACTCGTTTTTAAATCCACCATCGTGACATCAATGTATCGTTTATACTTGCGGGAGTAGAAACATTTCACTTCTGGCTTTAATGCTTGAGATTCATTTGAAGACCAAACAATACCAACACGCCCATCGTTCAACTCGACAATGGAGCCTACGGGGTACATCCCAATGCAATTAATGAATTTGTAAACTAAGTCGGCGTCTAAATGAAATGGCGTTAGACTCAACAAGATTTTAAACGCTTCGGCAGAACTCATGCCTTTTTTGTAACAGCGATCAGCCGTTAGCGCATCGTAGATATCTACAATACAGCTCATACGGCCGTGAATTGGAATCTCCTCCCCCTTCAAGCCTCTAGGATAACCATTGCCATCTAACTTCTCGTGGTGCATCAAACAAACATCACGGCTTACGTCACTAAGTCCTTTTACGTGAAGGATAATCTCACCTGCGAACACTTGATGTAGCTTCATATGTTCAAATTCTTCAGGCGTTAGCTTCGCTGGCTTGTGCAAGATCTTATCATCGACTTTAATTTTACCTACATCATGAATAATGCCACCTACAGCAAGCTGTTTTAGCGTTGGCTTATCCAAGCCCAAGTACTTACCGAATGACACTAAAAGACAAGCGACATTGACGGAGTGTTCCAATAAGTAAGAGTCTTTTTTTCGGAGTGCAGAGACACACTGCAACGCATCTGAGTCAATCAAAACACTTTCAATGACATCGTCAGCCCAAGCTTCTACTTCATCAACTTCTATGATTTTTCCTTCAAAAGTTTGATTCAATAGTTTTTGCGCCAAATCTTTTGCTTCGGCGATCAGCCTTTTGGCTCGCTTGTGTTGGATGTCTCTCGAACGATAAGCTCGTTGACCCCTCTTAAAATCTGAGTGTTTCTGCTCTCTCGTCTCTTTAGTGGCATCAGTTGATTCATCTACAGGCTTGAAGACACACTGCTGCGAAGATAATGTTTGATCTACCCAAACATACTTTACGCCACTTGTAGCAAGCTTCTTAATGCCTTCAGGGCTAGATATCCGCCCTGCATTGGCTAAATTGACGCGCTTGTTGTGCTCTATCGCGGTAACAAACATACCAACGCCGATATCAGCGAGCGCAATTTTGATTGAATTTTTCGGATCGTACTGCATATAAAGAAGGCTTACTCGATATTAACGTCCGCATTATAAGAGATTTGATTACTTGGCGTGATAATAAATTTGAATTGATTACAATTAATGAGCATCCTGTCAATTAATAATCGGTCGCGCTCATTAAGTCCTTTTTGTTATTATGGTTTTATCCAAGATAACATATATACAAATGACGTTAGAAAACAGCACATTGATACCGACACAACTGAAAATAACTTTAGGATAATTATTCATAAATATTTATAGATTGCGGACGGCATCAATAACTGTATTTTATAAATGATTTTTACTGTTGACTATTTTTTATAAATGTCGATGATTAGCCGCCTAATCTTAGTATGTTATTAACCTAGTAGCGCATAAAATGATAGCCAAACAATTTGAACTGACACTTTTGTGATTGTAATGTACGCCAGCAGATCAACTCTATGTTATCAACCCCAACACTCATCTCTGATGCTAAAAGGCTCGAGGAGGAAATATCTTGACCACCATATTTGACCAACAAGTCTCAGATAGTGACCGAGAGTTCCTAAAAATCGTCGAAGAACGATTCATTCATATCTTCGATGTATTTAACGAAGGCCTCTTTTACATGGATGAGTTTGGCACCATGGTATTTTATAACAAGGGCTTTTATGAGCAGCTTGGTATCAACGCTGGTCGAATCAGCTTAGAGCAATGGTTAGACCTTGTTCACCCTCTCGATCGAGAAAGACTCTCCACTCGGGTCGATGCTCACATCATTACCAACAACACGAGGGTCACAACGACCTACCGCGTGCGTAAACCCAATGGACAGTACGTCTGGATTGAAGGTGTAGCCATGACCAAAGAAACAGAACATGGTCATTATATGGTTGGTAGCCACCGTGATATTTCTGAACGCAAGCTGATGGAAAGCTACATTCATCAAGTCGCATTTCATGACAATGCGTCAGGTATGGCTAATCGCGCCCATCTCTTGCTGGATATTGAAGATAGTGTGCGAGCCACTGATTCTTGTGCATCTATCTGTTACATTCAGATAGAAGAGATTAAATCTTACTTAAATCAATATGGCAGCGAGTTGGTCGATGGGTTAGTGGAAAAATTGCTACAAACTCTCAGTCACCTACCTTCTCCAAATAGTTCTGTATATCGCGTACATGATGATGACTTTGCGATTTTGATTCACGATGAATGCTCGGTAGAAACGCTGCAAAGTTATGCCGAAAGTTTAAAGGAAACCTACCACGAGGCAGTGATTGAAGAGGGCCAATACTTAGGAAGTAACATTAGTATTGGTTTGTATCCTTGCATAGATCCAAGTCACTCAGCAGAGGAAATATTACGTAAAGCAGCACGAACTTGTCAGTACGCAAGCGAGCAGAATAAAGACCGTGTTGCGGTTTACAGTGAGAAAACTCAGCATGCCGTAGACCGTTATTTCTTTATTGAGCAAGGTCTAAAAAGTGCACTTGAAAAACAGACATTAAGCGTTAAGTTTCAGCCAATTATTGACGCCAAAAGCTCAAAAGTAGTGAGCTTCGAATCTCTGGTTCGCTGGCGTAGCAAAGAGTTTGGCGAAATTTATCCAGACGAATTCATCCCCGTCGCAGAGAACAAAGGTTTGATTGTCGAACTCGGATATCAAGTCTTTGCCAAAGCGTGTGAATTTATCAAAAACTACCGTGAGCGTTACCAAAACCAAGTTCGTGTAAACGTGAATGTTTCTGTACTTCAGTTAATGAATAGTGAATTCCCTGCGCGAATTAAAGCCATGGCGGATGAGGTTGGTGTCGATCCTGAGTCTATTGTGTTGGAACTAACAGAAACGTTTATTTTGGATAATAATCAGACAGCCATTGCCCCTCTGAATACCCTCAGGGAACTAGGATTTGCACTCTCTCTGGATGACTTTGGATCTGGTTACAGTTCATTAAATAGCTTCTTCGACCTCCCGATGACACAAATCAAAATTGATAGGTCGATGGCGTGGAAAACACTAACCAACCGCTCTTCACAAGAATATCTGAAGTTTCTTATCACTATGTGCCAGGAAAATAATATTGAAGTAGTGATTGAGGGAATTGAAGACGCCAAAATGTGTGAATTTTTTACCGAAATGGGCGTCGATTATCTGCAAGGTTATTGGTTCTCTAAGCCACTTTCTGTTGCCAGTGCAAGCCGCTATTCGTTGAGTTAAGCATACTAGAGCAATATTCCGCACGGCCACGTTAAACATGCTGAACTATTCACTATAGATTTCAGACACTAACTGGCCGTGACGAAAACAAAGCTTAATGCCCCCTATTAACGTAGGCGTTCAAACACCACACTCTGATCTAAATGTTCGTGATACTGAGTGTAATCTAAGCCCACATCAAAGATATATTGGGTCACCAGGTTTCTAACGCACTCTATTAATTGGCTTGCTTGCCATGGTTTTTCAAAGTAGCGGTCAATGCCTGCGGAGTTGATCGCATTAATCGTATCGGTGTGCGTCGCTTGCCCGGTAAGAAGCACTTTTCTCGTAAAGCCAAAACGACCGTCTTTTGATACATCGGTCAGCAGCTCTACTCCCGTTTTACCTGGCATCACATGATCGGAAATAATCAATGCGATCATCTCGCCTTCTGCATCAAATTCATCCATCAGTTCTAGAGCCTCACCTGCTGATTCGCAGTCTTCGATATTCAACCATTGATTTAACGGCTCTAAATCTTGTAGAACCGCGCTTAGTACCTCTCGTTGGTCATCAACGCAAATTACATTAAGCTTCTCCATGTTCACCCTCTACTGGTAACTTGATTCTAAAAATCGTTTTTTCACTGTCGCTCTTTACCACAATAGAGCCGTTATATCCGGCGATAATGCGCTTCACAATCGACAGACCTAACCCTAAACCAAACGACAATCCTCCCTTTTTAGTGGTGAAGTTTGGCCGGAAAATTTTTCTACGTGTCGCTTCATCAATTTCTGGTCCGTTGTTAGCAATCGTGACCAAAATTTTACCCTTACTCTCCCGAGTATGTATTTCGATACCGGGTTTCTCCGTTTCACCAAGCGCATCGCACGCATTCTTTAAGATATTTACCCAAACTTGGACGAGTTCGGTTTGAGAACCAGTAAAAGCAGGTAAATCCGCAGGGCTAAAACGAACACTCACTCGTCTTAAGTCACTTTGCAATAGATCAAATGCGCGATTGATTGAATCATTGATGTTAATCGCTTCATCCAAGTCGATATCCGTGCGCCCCAATTGTTTTACGGATCGTACAATGCCAACGGTATGTTTAGAGGCAATGCGTAAGTCATGGAGATCTCGTCCCATTTGCCAGAAACGTATCGCTTCTTCTGGTCTTTTTAGCCAATGTTCCGAAAGGAAATTATTTGGAACGGCACGTGCAAGATCACGAGCAACCTCCTTGGTTAAACCGTAGTATTTTTCGAAGTGGCGCCCCCGCTTTCTCGCTTCGCTAGAAGAGACTTTCTGCCCTTGCATTAAACCAAAATCAAAAAATTGACTCGCTTCCGGATGAACTTCTTCAAGCAATTCCATGATAACTGTCTCTAGCCGTTCTGATTTACTGCTTACAACGCCTATCGCATTGTTCAACTCATGAGCAATACCCGCTGCAAGCTGCCCCAACGTTGTCATTTGCTCTGCGGTATGAAGCTTTTGTAGTGCTTTTTCTTTAGCCAATGCCTCTTGCATTGCGCGCCGTTGACGACGAGATAATTCGTTAACCATCACAGGCATAAATTGTGTCGTCAATGGTCCGTATGTCGCCTCTTCCACGGCAGGCGTATCACGCTGTATCCAAGCCAATTCAACATCGGTTTGAGCAATCACTGTCGAAGAGGCAGTCCACGTACCAGAAAAGAAACTATGTACGCCAATAAACGCACCTTGAGACGCAGAAAATACCTGAATCGGTTTCTTGTCATCTTCCGCGTAATAGCCCGCCAGTTCTCCCGACAGCACATAGTACAAGCGATCGTTGTAGCCAGCTTGCTCAATAAGCACCGACCCGGATAAAACCGTTAATCGGCGTTCAAGGTGATTAAAGTAGCGTTGTACTAACGCGTCTAACTTCGTTTCGTACATGGGTTATCCAATATGCCCAACAGTATGTAAAATCCACACCATCACAAAGCTGAGTAATACGCCAATCACGCCTAGCACGGCACCGATACGAGCCATTTGGCCGCTCTCGACATGCCCTGTTGCATGAGCTAACGCGTTTGGTGGCGTACTGATTGGTAACGACATACCGAGTGAAGCAGCAAATGTCACGACCAAGATCAGAGTAACTTCACCGCCGAGAGGCGTTAGCGAAGCCATAGAAGTACCCAGCGCAGCCATAATCGGCATCAGCAAGTTTGCGGTGGCTGTATGCGACATAAAGTTTGCCATTAACAAGCACAAGAAAGCCGCACCAAACAAGACAACATATGGCGAGAACTGATCAAACGGAATGCTGTGTACCACCAGCTTCGCAAGCCCGGTTTTATCTAGAGCAAGGCCCAGAGCAATACCGCCTGACACCAACCAAAGCACATCCCAAGAGATTTTCTTCAAGTCTTCTTTGTTAATGATGCCCGTCAATGAGAACACTGCGACCGGAATTAATGCTACTGTGTAAGAATTCATTCCATGTGCAGACCCCATCAACCAAAGAATAATCGTGCCGGCAAAGGTGACGTAAACCATTATTGCTTTGGGTGTTTTCAAAAACTTGCTTTTAATGTTCAGATCGATGGTGGTTTGTTCGGCTTTATATAAAAAGCCAATCAGAAACCAGGCTAACGCCATCATCACAATAACGAATGGCACACCAAATACCATCCATTCACCAAACGTAATTAAGTTGTCACCAACCAAATATTTTAGGGCGATGGCATTCGGTGGCGTGCCGATTGGAGTACCAATGCCACCAATGTTGGCTGCAACAGGAATACACAAGGCGAATGCAATTCGACCTGGGTCTTTAGGCCCGAAAACCGCTATCACAGGGGTTAAAATGGACAACATCATCGCTGTTGTTGCGGTGTTTGACATAAACATGGAAAAAACAGCGGTGATCAGCATCAACCCCAGCATAACGAACTTTGGTTTTTGTCCAAATGGTTTGAGTAACACTCGGGCTAAGTTGACATCTAACCTGTACTTTGTCGCCGCCATAGCCAAAAAGAAACCGCCGAGGAAGAGCATAATAATCGGACTAGCGAAGGTCGCCATTATCTCGTTGTATTGTAATAGTTCACCAAAATGTGGCTGCCCCTCTTGCAAACGAAAGAGCACAATACCTTTATTTGATACAAGCAATAGCTCTAGGACAATGATCACAACCGAAGTGGCGTAGATTGGAATTGGCTCGAATACCCAGCAAAGTGCGGCAAGCAAGAAGATTGCAATCACTCTTTGCTGGACGATAGTAATGCCATCAAATGGGAACGCAGAGAGAGGCATTAACCAAACAAGCAATGGTATCAATGTTGGAACAACGTATTTGAGATAAGGGCGCATAGTACTACTTCTCTTCCTGAGATGGTTAGCCAGACACATTTGGCGTTTGGAACGCTATTACCCGCCGCAAAACCAAAACTTTCAGACTGTTTTTTAAGCCTTCAGAGACGAAATGCGGTAATGGCGTTCCAGAGAAGATTATGTACACTGTTTTCAAACAAAACGTTGGTGCGAGATCAATGAACTCGCTTTCACATTGGAAAACATTTTATATCTGTGTTCAAGCTCACTAAATGCTCACTATTTAAGTTAAATATACTTTTCCATCATAAAGTTAGTTAAGGTTTCTCCCCTAACCTCAACACGTTGTCGAGACTTAACTGTGAAACCCATTTTCTCGTAAAAAGGTCGGGCGGTAATACTCACTTCAGAATACAGTCGTTTTATCCCCTGTACTTTCGCCTGTGAAAAAAGAAAAGACATCAAATCACGACCAACACCTTGTCCTTGGTATTCATGATGGCAAAAGAAATGATCAATCAAGCCGTCACCTTGCAAATCACAATAGCCAACGACCTGCCCTTCTATCTCCGCGACGTACGGTTGAATATCGTCCATTTTTCGTTGCCACACATCGAGGTCAAAATCTGATGGTGCCCAAGCGGAAACTTGTGATTCCGTATAATCGCGACGATTAATGATTCGCACAGTATGGTAAAAGAGTGCCCACAGTGTTGGGGCATCCTCGGTGCGATAGCAGCGTATTGAGAGCATCAATTTCCTCATTCCTATTCAATAAATACTAAGCATTAACGCAAAGTGATACTAGTGAACTCATCATTTTCAATGCCAATCACTAAAGGCTTCCCAATCTGATCACTGTTCATCAATACGGTTGTATTCAGCTCTCGGCTTGATCTGCGTATATTGCTTTTTCTTATGATATGAATATTCACAATATAATCGGAATACTCCTTTGTGATTCCGCCGGAAAATTCTACGTGCTCACTTTCATTGTCTCGGACAACATGAAATTTTCGATTGGCTTGAATATCAGTACTGATGGAGGAGTCACCATAGTTCAGCACAACGGACGTTGGTTCGCTATCTTGATTGGCAAAACAGCCAAATGCGAACATGCTTAATGCGAGTATACTTTTTGATTTAAACATTAATTATTCTATTTCTAGTTATTTTTCTGCTATTTGCATGACCAAACAGCACTTGTTCTGTGAGCGCCTATTGTGCCATAGCTGAACGCTGACTCTAAACGCGCAAAAAGATGAGCGATGAAAATTCCGTCCAAAACAAGCAAATGTGAGACAATGTGAGGGTCCCAAACTCACTCAACCAGTCAAAGGCCACTGTAAATCTCTGTTTTTTTATGCTTTTAATTCATGTGACCGTGTAAGGAATACATACAACCTCTTACTTTTTCATACGCAACTAGATGAATCGTTCGAGAAATACGGCATCGTCTATGCCACATGTTACAAATCGGCTTACCTTATTATTACGTATGAACTGGAATTATGGCACTAACTTCCCTCTCTCTTTTAATAAGGAGAGGATTTCAACAATCAGGCTTGCCACGTTTTTATAGCTAAAATCAGTAGAGCGTTACCAACATCGGTTGGTCTAGGAGCAATAAATGAAAGACCCTCTCAACTTTACTCACCTTGTGAAAATTTGGCTCATGTCAATCGCGGTTATGCTGGGTGGATGCACTCAAGGAGATTGGCGTACCGCAAGCAGAGAACCTGCGGGTATCGCACCCGATCCTTCCAATGTTAAGCATGCTGTGATTGAGTTTTACGCCGCAGACGCGTTTGGTTGGCGAGGCTGGTTTGCCGTTCATACATGGTTTGCAATAAAGCCTGAAAATGCGAACGAATATACAGTGTATGAAGTAGTCGGCTGGAGAGTGAATCGCGGACAACCCGCTCTATATCAGTACCAAACTGGGACGCCAGATCGATATTGGTATGGTGCAAAACCAGAAAAGATCCTCTCCATACAAGGTGAAAAGGCCCGCCAGCTTATCCCTAAAATACAAAGTGTTATTAACCAATACCCTTGGGCTGAAGAATATACGCTGTTTCCAGGGCCAAATAGCAATACATTTCCGGCTTGGGTGGGTAAACAAATTCCAGAATTAGAGCTGAACTTGCCGTTTCGCGCAATTGGTAGCGGTTACGCCAGCGATTAACAGCAAAGATTAGTCACTGGCTCGTTTTATGTTCAGCATAAAGCGCAATATCTATTGTGCGTCGTCACCCAACTCCGTTCTATTTCTTCCATTATGTTTCGCTTTATACAGTGCATTATCGGCGTCTTTCATTACCGCTTCAATTGGTGTGTCATTGCCTTTCCAGTGAGAAACGCCCAACGAAACCGTGACCTTACCAACCACCTGAAAGTCATGTTGTTCCACGTTGTGTCTAATACGCTCTGCAACATCCATAGCGTGGTTTACGTCTGTTTTTTCCAAAAACATCATAAACTCTTCACCGCCAGAACGACACAGGTGATCATTAGAGCGAGCTTGGTCTTTCATTAACTGCGCAAACTCTCTAAGTAAGTTGTCACCCACGTCATGGCCATAGTTATCGTTTACGCTCTTAAAGTGGTCAATATCTAGCGCCAAAACAGAGAACGCGGTATTTTCCTGCTTAAACAAACCAAGAACTTTATCTAATCCACGTCGATTCAATAATCCAGTCATCGAATCTGTTAATGTATCCAGTTGCAGCTTATCAATGGTTTTTGACACGATACCAAATGCTTTAAGAAAACTAAGCTTCAAATGTGAGACCTCAAAATACCAAGACTTAACCAGTTTGAGATCATCGATAGATGATGAATGTTCTTCGACACCTCGCACAGCACCCGCTAACTGCCAAAGTGGTCTAGAAATAAGAAGGGACAAGAACCAAATTAGCAACAAAGTTAATAAACCAATTGGAATCGACTTAAGGAAAACATTCCACATCTGTTCATCTAGCACAGATAACGTCATCGATTTCGGGCGCTGAGCAACAATTCCCCATCCTGATGACTTTACTGGCGCATAACCAGCAAGCATTTCGACGCCGCGAGAGTTAACAATTTCTTTGTTGCCGCTCTGCCCCATCGTCACCGCTTTGATTGCTTCATTATCGTCGATTACTTCACCAACCCTCGATTGATCTGGGTGATAAATCAGAGTGTTACTCTCATCGACAACGTAAAGGAAAGAACCATCTTTGTATGCGTGCTGGCTGAGTAACTCTGCGAGAATATTTTCTTTTTCTAGATAAATAGTGCCGCCGATATAACCTAAATATTCATTAGATTGAGAAAATATAGGGTATGAGATGGTTAACAAGTAATTTCCAGCGGGCGATATAAATGGTTCAGTAACAACTGGTGCTTGAGCGTTTAAAGATTGGCGTTTTCTTTCACCCACTAACCTTACACCTTTCACCTGAAGTGTTTCAGGTGATACGGAAATAATAACCCCTTTTGCATTAACGACAACCACAGAGTTAAATGATTTGGTTTGCGTTCTTAATCTCTCAGCCTCTTTATCAAGAAGCTGAGCGTCATGCATCTTGTCTTTTAGCACGTTCGCACTGTATTTTAGCTGCGACATTGAGCTTTCTATGAAAGAGTCTGTCATTTCAGACATTTTTTGGGCGTAAACACGGTTTGATTCTAACGTGTTATTGATGATGAGATCCCTTTGAACACGATAAATCGAGTAGAATGCGTTGATCAAAGTGACAAGCACACTGAACACACATAGGGTGACAATAAGATTTCTAAGATTGAGTTTTTCTTTTCTTCTAAAAGACATTGCCAATGGCCAACTTTGAAGGCTTTCTATATGAATGAGCGTATAGGTTATATGAAATTGATTTGATTTTCAGGTAGTAAGTTGGGATCAATGTTAATATTTGCTCACATTAAAGAACACTTTATGAGCTAAAAAGAGAATTCAGTAGCACGATAAAGAACCGTGCTACTTTCATATTTGGCGTTTAAGAGGGTTTTGTCTCTATCATCGTTTTTAATATATCCACAACTAGCTGATGATCATCTAACTGCGGTAAACCCGATACCGTCACAACCCCAACCAAACCAGACCCAGAAAGCCGAATTGGGAACGCGCCACCATGAGCACAGTACTCACGAGCATCGAGATGAGGCTGATTTTCGAAATCACGTTGCTTTTGCTTGTTGTACAGAGAAAGATAGTAAGAGCTGTGGCCATACCTTAATACTGAGTTTCGCTTCCTACGGACCCAATCTAAATGATCAGCGCAGGTTCCTGCCATCGCGTATTGAAATAGCGTTTGTCCAAAGCCGTAAACCTCAATAGCAACAGCCGCGCCGCGAGCTTCAGCCTCTTCTTTTAGAGCGAGGCCGATAGACCACGCAATATGGTGATTAAATTCCGCCAACTGAAGTTCATGCTCTTGCAGGGCCACGAGTTCAAGCGTCAAACTCATGGTTTCACCTGAATCGTTTTACCCGTTTTACTGCTTTCCAATGCCATCTCAATCAGAGCGATATTCTGTACTGCTTGAGCGGCAGGAACCGGGTTATCAGTGCCCAAACGAATGGCGTCTGCCACACCAACAAAGTAAGCTTGGTACTCGCCTCTCTCCGTTTTGATAGTTTGCGCACCGTCTTCGTCGTAACGGACGCCGTATAACACCTCATCTTCTTCCGACCAAGCATCGTTTTCCGGCAAACGGCCTTCTTTTAAGTAGCCCTCTTGAGGATCTAATCCGAACTTTTCATATTTAGCTTCCGTACCCAATACTTTGTAGCGGAGATTCGGCTCTGGGCTATACAAGTTTGAATGCAAGTGCACAATATGCTCAGGGTAATGAAGTATCACGTTGTAATAATCAATCGTTGTCGCACCCGGGCGCATCATTCGACATTGTGCGTCTATCGCATCTGGCAAGCCAAACAACACCAATGCTTGATCGAGAAGATGAGGAGCAAGGTCGAATAGAATACCACCGCCATCTTGAGCCTGCTCTCGCCATCGTTGACGAACTTCAGGGCGGTAACGGTCAAAGTGTGACTCAAACAGCTTTATATCACCTAACTTACCTTGTTCGATAAGAGATTTAACCGTGAGAAAATCTCCATCCCAACGTCTATTGTGAAAAACGCTCAGCACTAGACCTTTCTCTTCCGCCAAGGCGATAAGTTCATTACCGTCTTCTATACGAGTAACAAACGGTTTCTCGACGATGACGTGTTTCCCATTGTTCAACGCACGCTTTGCAAGTTCGTAATGTACGTCATTTGGCGCAGTAATGATTACGAGCTCTGCATCACTATCATCGAGTAAAGTATTCGCATCAGAAAACCACTTAGCATCTGGCCAATCATTTTGAACCGCCTCCTGTTGACGAGAGCTTATCGCGCTCAGCGTTAAATTTGGTAGCGCTTTAATGAAGGGTAAATGAAACGTTTTTGCTGAATATCCGTAACCAATCACAGCGGTTTTTACGGGATCGTAAGCCATTCTAAGATTCCTTATTTCGGTGACACAACAATACATTCAATATCATTGTGATCGAGGAGTTGTTGAAAATCTGATTGAGGGGGATGATCGGTAATAATGATGTCGATCTTTGACAAATCACATACGTGGTGGAAATTGTCGCTACCAATTTTTCGGGATTCACAAACGACGATGACCTGCTGAGCTTGAGCAATCATCGCTTGTTTCATTGTTGCTTCTAACAAACTATTTGTTGTCAGCCCTCGGGATGTCAATGCACACACGCCAATGAACGCTTTGTTCACGTGATACTGCTGCATTTGCTGCTCTGCTTGCGCCCCTAAAACTGCTCTGGCATAAGGGTCAAAGTGTCCGCCTAAGAAATAAACGTCCATTGTGTCGTTTGTTTCAGCAGCGGTCAGTACATCAATGCTGTTAGTGACGACGTTGAGCTTGTTTTCTCCACAATGTGCTTTTCCTGCATAGAGTGGGAGCAGAGACAAAATGGTGCTGGTATCAATAACAAGATGGTCGCGCTCATCCAACAACGCTGCGGCAGCTTGAGCTAGTCGATGTTTAACGTCACTCACGGGTCGACTCGCGTATGCCTCGGTATGGGAAGAGATCGGCGCAAGCATGACACCACCTCGTATTCTTTGTAACCCAGGTTGCTGACTCAACTTAACTAAGTCTCGACGAGCTGAATCTCGCGAGATACCAAAGTACTCACAAACTTCAGACAACGTTACTTTGTTTTGCTGCTCCAGCTTCGCTCTGAGTGCTACGAGTCTTTCTTCTTGTGTCATAACTTAAATTCACTTAAGTGGTTTTAAGTAAACTTGCCACAATAATAGAAAAATTACCAACAAAACCACTTACAATCAACTCAATTGACCAAAGGTTAACCAAAGATAAATGAGCAGCAAGGCAAAACTTCCTAGGACGGTACGTTCACTCAAGCCCACATAGTTAGGCGTATGAAGTTTATTTATACCCATTTAAAACAACTGGCTCATCTAGCCCTAACTTCACTCTATTTCTTTTAATAAGCGCTTTTGGTAGTGGAATAAACCCAGCATTTCGTACTTGTTGTGTATTGTGGTCGGTTGTAAGGAGTTCAAATAGCTTTGATTTTTTGATCTTCTGATTAGTGTCGAATTGTTTATTTATATAAACGTAATAGACCACGGAAAATGGATAGCGAAGAGAATAGATACAATCTGTGCTCAAAGAGCATGAGTCATCATTATGATGAACAGAGAGAGCCTTGTAGCTCGACCACTGTTCTGAGTATTTAAAATCGGAGTATCGCATATAAGCTTTGGCTGACAAGTCGTCGCTTAAAGCCCGTTTCAATCGGTCTTCATCAAGCATTTGAATCGATGATTGACAACCATTAGAGCTCACATCTGGGTTACTTAAACGCATCTCCCCGAAAGCATACGTATTTGCATCACAGCGTTTCAATTCACTAACGGAAAAACTATCTACCGTACTCTTTTGACTATTGATTACGACAATAGCGTTTGCCATTAAAAACAAACGTGTAGGCCTGTGGCCTCTTTCTCGTTGAAATCGGGAGATGTTTTCATCTGACCATTTCTTAGATGTGATCGCAATAGAGGTTCCGTCATTTAGCATGTCGTTAAAACCACCAGACTGAGATGCAAGCGCTACATTTACATTTGGCTCATCTATCAATGTTTCTATCGTTTCTAGTATCTCTGGTTCGACAAAAATCGATGTTCGAGCCTCAGAGTCAGAAAATGCCAGCGGTGAAATCAAACATGAAGTTAGAGCAAGGAAAGGCAAGACTTTAATTTTCATAATTCAACTCCAACTTCGAATTAGGTGTCAACTCGCTGTCCGAACTAAATATAGTCCACGCTTGTTCAGTACTTTCAGCTTTCGTGTTTACAACAGCAATTGTGCGTCTTTCCCGTTTTTTTAGTTGTACCGTCAATGCCGTATTCTGATAAAACTCTTGCTCTTCAATTCGATTGTCTTGAATGCCGTTTCTCACTAGCAATTCTCGTATAGCTGCCGTTCTTTTCTTTGCCAACGCTTTGTTGTATTCGAGTGACGCTTCAGGGCTTGTGTCTCCTATCAGTATGACTTGCGCATTTGGGTTACTCTGAAGCAATGCTTTCAACTCGCTTAGCGGCATATCATGAGATGACGTTACCTGATGCTCATCCATCGCAAAGAAAAAACTGATCAGGTGTGTCTGCGAGTCGTTGACCCAATTCGCACAGCCTTCACTGTCAACAACGACACCTTTTGGCGTATCTGCGCAGTTATCTCGTTGGTTTATCACGCCATCACTATCATTGTCTTTAAGGTCGTTGTACTGGTAAGTGGTCAACGTCGTATTCGGTGATTCAGCACAGCCTGCTAACATAAAAACTAGAAGACTCGTCACTGCGAATTTATCCATTATTGTTCTCCTTCCAGTTCTCTGGATACTCAACTCGCAACGCATAAGTCAGAATCCCCATCGAGTTGAATAAACGGTAAGTGGCAACCAAATGATCGTACTTTGTTCGGGTATAGTTCCGTCTCGCAACAAACGTTTCAACTTTGGCATCTAATACATCTAACAAACTGCGTCGCCCTACATTGAACTGCTGGATGTACCCTAATTCAGTTACTTTCGCCGCATCAACGTTGACTTTTAAAAACTCCATTTGCTGTTGAAGCAATGTATGTGCGTCCCATGCCAGCCTTACACCTTCATTCGCATCTAGTTCTGCATTTGCTCGAATAGCCCTCGCCTCCTCTACTCGCCAGGCAGATGACTCCACTCGGGAGTCTGTAGAAAAGCCGTTAAAAAGATCGTAGTTGACCGTCAGCATAACCTTTGCATCTTCGTTAATGCCTTCAATATTATCCACGTTGTCTGTTTTGTTGGCTGACAGCTCAAGCTTGAGCTCTGGGTAGTAATCCCCCTTTTCTCTTTTTACTTCATGTCGAGCCGCCTCTAAATCTTTCATCGCCGACTGTATGGATGGGTGCAACCTAACCGCTTGTTTGAGTGCTTCGTCAAGCTTATTCGGAAGCAATTCCTGCGGGTAAACAGGCTCAACTAAGTTTTGCGGCGCTCGACCAACCAAACGTACAAATCTTGTTCTAGCATCGGAAAGATTGTTTTGGGCGGCAATCAATGAGGACTGTGTTGTCGCGACACGCGAAGAAACCTGCGCTAAGTCGGAGTTGCTGGTTAAACCTTTTTCTTTTTTATCTAGAATGAAACGGTAGATCTCTTGGTGTTCATTTAGGTTTCTTTCTGTCAGTTTCATCAACTCTCGGGCATGTAAAACATCCACATACGCTCTGACAGTATCTAATGCAACATTTTCCGCAGATGCCAATAAGTCCAAGCGTTCAGCTTCAGCCTCGTAAGATAGGCGATCAACATCAGCACTTGTTTTAAATCCATCAAATAACAGTTGGGAGATTCTTACGCCCATCTCCGTTCTTTCTAATGTTCTATCTTCACTGTCGATGTAGTTTCCGTTGTTATATCGAGTACCTTCGTACCCTGCTGCTGCATACAAATTAACCTGGGGAAGAAATGAACCATTTATGGCATTTCGGTCTCGTACCATCGACTCATAGCGAGAATAGCGAGCAAGCAAACTGGGGGAGCTATCGAGAGATAACGTAACTGACTCTTCTAAAGTCAAAGCGTTTGGCGACGATGATACTGCAAACAAGACCAATAACGTTGATTTAAGCCGCATCTTATATCCTTATGTCTATCTTTCTCTGAGCGAATTCTCTTTCGCACGTAATATAGGTTTTAACCAATAATTCAGTACTGTTTTTTCTCCTGTAAGAATGTCTACCACAACCTGCATTCCCGGGATGATCGTAAACTTATCATCAACCTTGAAAGTAACGTTGGCACGGTAGTAGGCATTGCCCTCTTCATTTTGAAGTGCATCGGCGCTTACGTAGGTCACTTCTCCTTCTAGGCCTCCGTAAATGACAAAGTCATAGGCAGACAACTTTACCGTTGCCGGCAGGCCAGGCCTTATGAAGGCGATATTCTGAGGAGAAATTCTCGCTTCAACGATTAACGTGCTATTACGAGGGACTATTTCTAAAATAGGCTCACCCGGCTTAACCACACCTCCGATGGTTCTGACAAAAACATCTTTGATGGTTCCATCGACCGGAGAAAGTAACTGCGTTCGATTCAACTGGTCCGCAATCGCCTGACGACTTTCATTGAGCTGCGCTAGTTGCGTCACAACTTCATTGAGCTGCCCTTGTGCCTCTGCCCTAAAAGCAAGCGCAGTACCACGATAATCTGCGATGGATTCAGAATACACAGCCCTTTGCTTTTGGGCAGCAGCTTGTGAACTCGCGATGTCTCCTTTGAGCTTTATAACGTCTCTATTCAGTTTTAATAATTCCACTTCAGCTACCGCGCCACTAGAAACCACCTCTCTCAGCATATCTCGCTCTTTCGAGACAATAACCAGACTGCTTTTTAGTGTTTGAATGGTATTCAAGGTATCTAGATAAGCTTGCGATTGTTGCTCAATTCGCAATTTAGCCTCCTCCAGCTCAGACTCCAGTTGGCTCAACCGCTCAAGATAGTTTGCTTTGGCATTCAGATAGGCAGAGTGGCCGGTCATCGAAATATCAAATGTCTGAGGCTCGATACTCACTTGTTGTTTCCAATCCAGTTGGAGGCTATTCACTTTTACCGTTTCTAATTCAATTTGAAGCCTCTGCTTTCTGGCGAGCAAAGATTCAACTTGTTCAGAGGTCTCCGAATAGGTCGACTTAAACCTTGTATCATCCAGAATAGCGATGGTTTGCCCCTTAGTGACGCTTTCACCAGGCATGACAAGTAACTCCTTTAGAATGCCTCCCTCTAAGCTCTGAATAGTCTGAACAGACAAAGTAGGAACAACTTTTCCTTCGCCGACAACCACTTCGTCTAACCTCGCCCACGAGGCCCAAATAATCACACTCAGCACTAACGCGGCAGACAACCAAATCAACGTTCTCGAACGGTTTGCTAAATGAGCATTACTCCAACGAACTGTGCTCATCATTGACCTCCTTCGCGTACAATTGATACTGCGCGTACTCTGTTCGTCTTCGCGTTAGACTGTTGTTTAGCAAAAATTTCTTGGGGCGCTCCTTCCCTCAAAATTGTGCCTTTATCAAGCACAACAATTCGATCACAAAGCGATAATAAGGAATGTTTATGAGAGCTAATAATCATCGTCGTCGAGTGCGGCAACGATTTGAGAGCATTAAACAATGCATTCTCAGCAGGCTGGTCTAAGGAGCTGGTTGGCTCGTCTAAAATTAATGCTGCAGGGTTTCGATAAAAAGCTCTTGAAATCGCTACAGCTTGCCTTTGCCCCCCCGACAAATAACGCCCTCCTTCTCCGACTTGCGTTTCTAGACCATGAGGAAGGCGACTCATGTACTGGTTCAAACCCGATAATTCTATCGCACGGCGTAATCGTTCTTGATCAATAACATGATGTCCTAATACTATGTTTTCCATAATGCTGCCGTATATAAGATGCGAATCTTGGCCAACCCAACCCGTTTTCTCTCTTATCAATTCGACGGGCCAAAGCTGACTGTCAATGTCATCAAAATAAACGCTACCCTGTAAGGCACTGAGTTGATTGGTAATAATAGAAAGGAGTGTAGACTTTCCTGCTCCTGCACTACCAATAACGCCAACGCGTTCGCCTTGCTTGATAGTAAGATTAATATCTCTCAAACATGGCATATCAACATCTGGGTATTGGAAGCTCACGTTTTCTAAACGTATATTCCCTGTAAATTCGGCAGACGTAATGACCTGACTGCGTTGCGCCTCCTGAGGTAAAGACATGATAGAATTTAAGCCTTCAACCGCTGTTTTTGTCTGTTGATAGCGAAGTAACAGCATAGCTAACTGGTTAATCGCCCCTGCAGCACGACCGCTAAGCATGACAATAGCAATGAGCCCCCCCATGCTGAGCAATCCCTCAGAAATTCTGTACACGCCTGTTACAAGTAACATTACGGTAATTATCTGCTGGCTAGATTGAATGGAGTAAGCAACGATATTCGAATAGTTTCGCGATTGATTTTGCCAATCAGAAAGCATGGATACCGTTTGCTCCCAACGCTTTTGTGCTTCTCCCGTAGCGTTATTTTGCTTAATCTCTTTTAAAGAGGACAATGAATCAAACAAGTGAGCTTGTCGCTTCATGGATAGTGCAGCACTTTCCGTATGTGATTGTTCTATTTTTGCTTTTACCGCAAAGCCAAGGATCAGCAGGGTAAACATGACGGCAATAGGTATGAACATCATTGCCCCACCTAGCCAACCTATTAAGACTAAAAATAACAACGTAAATGGGAGATCAACTAAGGTCACAAGAGATGCAGAAGTAAAAAAATCGCGAACACTATCAAAATCTTGTAGTTGTCGAGCGAATGCACCGACTGATGCAGGACGGTGTTCAAGTTTCATCCCCATAACTTTAGAAAAAAGTATCGAAGAAAGCTTGTTATCGATGTACTTACCCGCGGTATCAGTGACAACTCCCCTTGCTTTACGCAATAGCCAATCAAAAATAATCATGACGGAGACACCAGCGACCAAAACCCATAATGTACTGAAAGCTTGATTAGGCACTACACGATCGTAAACGTTCATAGTGAAAAGCGGAATAACTAGCGCTAGCGTATTGATAAGGAAAGAGGCAATCAAAAGATCTCGATACCACGGAGACATTTCTTTCACTACGGCGAAAAGCCAATGTTCATTATAATCCGCTTGAATAGAACTTATCCGTTTGTCCAGCTCTGGACGCATAGAAACTTGCCATGCTTGAGGCTGGAATTGATTATGCAGCTCCTCGCTCGTGACGTATTGCGTTTCACCTTGATCTTCACTAAATAACGTGACTTGATAATCGCTGTTATGTCGCTCAGATATAATAGCGGGTTGTAACGTCTTCCTATTGATTACCACCAATGGAAAGCTCAACATTGCGGTGGATTTTAAATCGATTAATGTGAGTTCAAGATCGGCTCGCTCAGCGGCTCTGATGAATAAGTCACTATCCAATCTACCCTCAACAAGAGGTAATCCAGAAAGCACCTTTTTTGTATGGTGTCTAACCTCAAAATAACGCATCAACCAAGTTAACGATTGCCCCCAAGGATCGTTAGTCAGCTCACTTGATGAGGATGAGTGATGCTTCATGACATACCACCTACTAGCAAGTTGTTGTCATCAATCATCTTCTGTAAGACATTTTCTTCGGCTACGCCAGTCGAGTCACCTTTGTAAAGCTGATCGAGAGTGACGCCCTGCATAAGAATCTGTTGTTTTGTCCCCGTCTCTTCTGGTTTTATGTGAAGCGTTACGCCATCATCATTCTCTGTTAAATCGAGCTTATTATCGACTTCTGTTATCGAGGTAGCGGTGATTATCGAGGCGATGTCAATTGTGTCATTATCATCACCAATAACGGATATTTGGAAATCGTTGATCACATCGTACGAGGGCTTTAACTCGTTACCGAGCCCTGAACTGTCAAACTGGAATACATCGCTGCCACTTCCTCCAATAAGCAAATCATTAGCATCTGTCGCAAGTAATGTTTGGCCCCCTTCTTCCACTAAGGTAACATTGACTGTCTGAGCAGCACCTTCTGCGACTGTAGCACCCAGTGTTGCAATCGGTTTTATCGACAACGTAAAATCACTTGCACCGCTAAACCCGCCAACGATGGAAAGATCAGCGACATCCTCTTGATCAACAGTATAAATGCCGTTCAATCTTTCACCATGACTCAACTCTAGATCTGTTGGTAATCCGCGAATCTCCACACTTCCAAACTCTTCGGGTGCAGGATTGACTAAATTCATGCTCAACCCCAAAGGAATACTCCCAGACGCTTCAGACACAATAGACTGATAATCGGCCGTTAGTGTTGGCTCATCAGCTTCAGGGGTAACAACAATGGTTAGATCGGTAGTTTGCACATCTCCAAAATCGGTTTCGAGTGTCTCTGACACTATCGCTTGATCAAACGTTCTAACATTGAGAGCAACATCCATCGTTCCAAATGCATCCTTCGGAATGAACTCCAAACCTGACACTTCATTTGCTCGCACTAATACCGTCGCCACGGCATTGCCCGCGTCATCGAAGGTAAAGGATGAGAATTGAGTTCCAATACGAATCCTACCTAAGCCTTCCAATGCAGAGGGTTCAGAGCTTGCTTTGATCAACATCGACACTTCTATATATTCGTTGCTATTTGTTTCAAAACCGCTCGCTAAAAAGTCAATCGAAATGGAATCACCTTCATCTCCAGTGAACGTGTTAGAGGTTGTATTCAAAGATACATCATCGCCAATCGGTTTTACGCCGACGTTGAACTGAGAAGTGGTATAGTTATAGTCGTTTGATCCAGACTCTTGGGTAATAGCTTGCAGTGTTAATGAAATATCCCCACTAAAATCTAGTGGCGGTAGAAAGTAAACCTTATCAAGTTGTGCTTGAGTTAGCTGCCACTCCTTGCTCTCACCATCCGTTGAACCGTTATCAGGGAGTAATTCGAACGTCCCATTATTGTCCCAAACCAACACGGCTCCGTCTGGCACTCCTGTCATGACCAAAGACATCGACTCAGAACCATCTTGATCGATTAATGATGCAGATAAGTTTCCTAAATAAATATAATTATCTTCATTACCAACTACGTCTTCTGTTTCCAGAACCGCTTTATCAACCACTGGGGCAATGGTAACGGTAACTTCTGTTGATTTAGTTTGAGTATCTTTCGCACTGTCAGTACTTAAACAACTTCCCGTGACTTCATCAGTAATGTTTGCGTCAACGGAAATAACAAGCTCTCCACTGTAGTTTTCAGGTGGGATTAACTGAATTTCGTTTAGACGCGTAACATCTGTCACTACCCATGTTCCATCACCGTTGTCAATGAGTAGGCTCGGGTCCACGGCAGTAAACCGCGCATTCTCGTCAGACACCGATAAAGAAACCCAATTGACACTTTCAAGGCCAGTCGCTGCGTCACCTTCTCCAGTAATGGACTGCATTGGCCCTTCACTATCGCCCAATACAAGAGCAAGATTCAGGTTGGTTATAGTATCTTCTTGAACCGTAACTTGGCTTGGTGCTATCGCGATATCATCGACAACAGGAGAGATTTGTACCGTAATGGTCTGAGCGGTTGTTTTCGAGTCACCATCGCATGGGGCCGTTTCTGTCACTTCTAAATTGAAAGTAATGCAACCAGCAAAGTCCTCATCCACGCCAGTAAGCGTCAAGGAAGACAATCCAGCGCTAGAAATTGAATAACCCAACAGATTGCCCGTATTATCATAAGCAGGTATCACACCTTCGCCAGTAAGCTCGACTCCTTCAGGTAAAGAATCTGCGGCGACAAAGAAGGAAACTAAGTTATCATCACTACTCGCCACATCAGGGTTTAAAAACGCCCCAATTGAGACATCTTCACCTTCTTTACCTACAATATCCCCACTTTGAACGCTTCCCGGTTCACCAGGATCAGCACACTGGTCTCCATCTCCTTCATGGCCAGTAATTTGAATTTGGAACTGACCTGTGATGTATTGAGCATCCGTTCCATCTCGAACATACGCTAACACATTCACATCAAGTATCTCTGTGTTATATGGGCTATAAATCGATGCGCCAGCAAGCAAATCTTGAGCGGTTTCCAACACGCTATCACTTGTGATTCCTTCCATTGGAATCAGCCAGTTCCCATCGGCATCTTGAGAAGCACCATTCGGATGAGTAACAATGAGGTCTTGACCCTGCGGTATCTGTAAAACGATGTAATCGAGATACTCTGAACCATCAATATCCGCTTCTGTAAATGTAATGCCTCCACTCACGTCAACAGCAGACCCATCCGTACTTGTGAATAGTTCAGTCGCGCCTTCTAAACGTGTTTTGTCAATATCTTCATTACCAATATCCACTTTTCCAGAAACCACGACGCTCAAAGAGCCATTGATTGCCTTTACATCAGTCTCCATCGTCGGAGACGTGTCTGTCACTTCGTACTGAACTTCCAGGCTAAACGTCCCACTTAGGTCTTCATTAGCTTTTACAGTGATTCGTCCACTGTTTAACAACTCAGATAATGTTGCCGAGCTACCATCGAGTAGTTCATTGAGTTCTAACGGTAAATTACTTTCCTCTACTGCATTACCATCAAAGTAAAGTGTTAAGCCATCTGAAATGGATACAATGGTGTATCCTGTCAAGGACTCACTAGAATCTATATCTTGATTAACGACAGGCTCAAGATTTAGTGTGATGAAATTGTCCTCAATACCATTGCTTTGTAATTCTTGACCGTCAGTTTGATCAACAATAGGTAAGATTTCCATTTCCACTTTAAGAGGGGTTTCAGCAGAATCACCATCCGGCTCTGTTGAAACGACGATAACATCCATGCTCAGTGTTCCACTAAAATCTTGCTCTGTTTTGAGGTAAGTGTTTTCAAGAACAGCGTTCGAGACCTGATAAACTGGCCCCGTTATTGGGTCCACGTATGCAATTGGAAGAGCAATAGGGTCACCATTTACATCTGTCAGTTGTGTTCCCACAGGGATGTTCTGAAGCAAGATATTAATTTCTTCTGATAGATCGTCGTCTGATGTCTGGATGATAAAATCCAGTTGTATCAGGTTATCTTCGTCTAACGTAGAGAGATTACTAATTACTTTAGTCGCTTGATCATATTGCCAATTCCCCTGTCCACCATCTAGGACAATTGGTTCATCGACCACGCCTTTTAGCTTAATGTCAATGGTTGCAGATTGGCTCTCGGCGGTTTCATTAAGAGGTGCTAAGCCATCAATAGTCGACTCTGTTGAAATGGCGGTTACTTGAAGGGATAGAGATTCAGTAAATGAGCTGATATCCGATTTTGGTTGAAGTAACGCCTCCGAATTGGCTAGAGCATTGGAGGTCACTAGGTAGGTATTAATACCGATAAGCGTAATCCCAGCTCCGACAGGCAATGTCCAACCATCTTGAACTTCTATGCGATAAGACAGAGACTCCGAGCCATCTGTGTCAGTGAGCCGCCCTAAGATGTACTCTTTTAAGTCAATCGCTTGGTCTTCAAGCCCCTGAATGTTTTTAACGGTCAGCGCAGGCACATCGGCATCTGGAGATATATCGATAACAACTTGCTCAGTGATCTCCGCTGTTTTATCTTGCTCATCGGCAAACACACTACCCGACTCAGTCGTTACTGCCGTTACATCAAAAGTAAATCTTCCGGCTAAGTTTTCGTTAGATGTGATTTCAATTTGATCTAACTCGGATTGGCTATACGATTTCCCTTCCTCAATAGCACTTCCGTTAAGTGTTAATATAAGTCCATCTGGAATATTCGAAATTTGGTAGTGGAGCGTTTCAGAACCGTCTTGGTCAAACTTTTCAGCGACAATATTGAGCGAAAGTGATTCAGCGGAATCTTCAACACTTTGATAAGAAAAGTCCGAATCATTAGACCACTCTGGCAAATCTGCAACCGGTAAGACGTTAACATTTAACGTGTTATTGCCTTGTAATACAAAACCATCTGGTTCGACATCAGATACGATTAATGCAGACACTGCTAACGAAACTTTGATAGTGTTGCCCGACAGGTTTAGCGCTGGTTGATAAGTGAGATCACCATTTGGAACGGTGAATATACCCACCCCCATTAGCTCTGTACCAGAAAGACTAATAAATCCGTCATTATCATCATCTTCAAGGCGCACTCCGTCTAAAAACAGAGCCCCTCCTTGTAGAGATTCAACAGAGATCCTTATCGCTTCAACACGCTCATTATTCTCCGTATCCCCAGGAGAAACTCTAATCGGTAACGCGACTGGCGTGGGGTCTCCACTATTATTCGCGCCATTATCTTCTAACGTATCTACATTAACGGTTCGAATAAAACCCCTGGCATCATCAAGAATTAATTGAGCTTCACTGCTTGCTTGGTCACCGTCTGCATCCGTCACAGTTATCGTTAGATCATCAAGCAAACCACCTACAGGCGTATTAACAATAAGCTCGGTAGTTAGCGTAAATGTCCCATCTTGAGCAATAGTCAGCGTTCCATATTTTAAGTTACCATCACTACTATTGATTAAATCGATGGTCCAAGCATCATTGCTAAATACCGAACTCGCCGTATCGTATGTTTCACCTGCATAGGTCAAACTTGAAATCAACGTGCCATCTGAACTGATTAAGTCGGCATTATTGCTAAACCAGTTTCCCGAAAACTCATCCCCCTCGGTAAGTTCAATTTCTATTGGTGAGCTTGTGTCTTCAGGGATATCATCTACTACACTAACGGTATATGTCTCAGCTTCAGACTGGTCGCCATCCTTATCAACGGCATAAATTGAAAAACTGAGTTCTAATGTGTTCTCGTCCGCTGGAACACCGTCAGGTTCATCGTGTTCAAGTGCACGGTATAGATCAAACTCGACAGTCCCATCGGTATTAAATCTAATTCTAAAGACGTCTTGCTCGCTTTCATCTCTTGCATATAACCAACCATTCGAGTCCGGTGAATCAAGCGAAACCAGGCTACCACTACTTGTTTTATAGCCGAGCGCATTGAACATATCGATATTCACGCTCACACTGGCGATAGAGTCTGAACCTTGTAATAGCGTAATGGATGGTGACGAGCCCTCGATGCCAGAATCAAGCGAATCATCATTCAACCCGCTTTCATTGACTGTGATTCCCTCTGTAATTACTAGTTCCGGAAACAAGCCATCATAGACCAGTATGTTGGACTCCGTAGAGATCTCGCTTCCATCAGAATCTCTCGCCACGATGGGCATAGAGATCGACAATTGCGTCCCATCACCTAAAACATGGTCAAGCGAGTGATAAAGCTCTACAGTTACATTAACGGTAGACGTATCATTTGATGGCAAAGAGAAGTCACTAGGTAACGTGACCCTAAATACAACGTCTCCAGTGTCTGAAATTGCGTCAAAGCTTCCATCATTGTTATCGTACCAAGTGACAGCCTCTCCGTTATAAGTAACAGCATCACCAAGCGTAGTTTTGACAGTATCTCCATCATTTATGTCAACACCCAGATACACAATCGGATCGAATGATGACGTAACTATCACATCCGTATTCGCTATGGCTGAAACCCCATCAGGAGCAATGTTTGTATCGACAGGTGTTTCGGTCAACTCGACATTGCCACTATTGATTAGCGCTTGTCCATTGTCGTTATCCATCACATTAATGTCTAAAACGACCGACGTGTTATCTTGGTCTGAGTCCATTGCAGTAACAACGAGAGGCACGTTTGGATCAGTATTTTCTTGTTGGTCGAGAGCCTGAAAAAGCTCAAAGGAGTAGGTAATGTCGCTATTTGCATCAATAGGTAATGAAGCATTGAGGGTAGCTTGAAAGATGGGAATCTGAGTTTGCCCATCTTCGTCAAGAATATAACCATCAAGTGTTTTGCCATCCGCAGAGACTTGATAAAGCACAACTTGTTCACCACTCGTCAACAAGGGTTGTTCAGAGACGATGAACGACAAAGATTCGAGGTAATCACTGCCAACCTCAACTTGAAAATTCCCTGAGCTCAACACACTTCCATTTGCGAGATCAGATTCTTTTACTTCTACCCCATTCAAATTATTTAAAGTTGGGTCTGCGCCATCCTTTAGAACATAGTCAATTTCATTCTCTACAAGCGGTGTGGCATCTAAATCTACGCCACCAATGGTCAACGGGAAAGTGACCGTATCACTGCTATTGAATTGATCGATAGGGTGCTCAAGAGTAAGCGAAATTGAAGCTAATACATCGTTACCCGACTCAACGCCACTCAATGTTAACGTAAATACAGTGACACCATTCGCAAATGCTGTAATTTGCTTTCCGCTGGAACTTAACGTGTAGCTAAGCTCATTATCAGAGACTGAGCTTGTAAGCCCTAATGCTTCTAACTTAGTAATAGATGACCCACCGAAATACAAACTACTCGGATCAGGGTTGTCAGATCCCGCGACAATATTGACAGTTCCTTCAAAGTTCAATATCGGGCCATCCAAAGGGACTTCTGTTACGTCTATAGTCGCATTGCCTACGTAACCTGCTTGTCCATCAGTAATGTCAATGGTCGCGTTAGCCAAGCCATAGTCTTGGGAGTCATCTGCAGCTAAATAGCTGAAAGAAACACTTTGCTCGACCGAATGATCTAGGTTTCGACCTGCATCAAACTGCCAAGAGCCATCAGAAAATACGGTTAATTCGCCTTTTTCTAAATTAAAACTTACGGATCCCCCCTCTAGAATTGACTTCTGCTCCCCGCCAGCCTCTACAAGTTTCACATAAAGTGTTCCATCAAGATCAATATCATTTTCAAGTACATTGCCCGTAATTGTTTGATCTTCTACGACTGAGTATGTGTCATCTCTAATCACCGGATCAGAGTCATAAATAGTAATCGTTAACGGTGCCACAACCGTCTCTTGTGTACCGTCAGCATCACTTTGAATGCTTTCAACCAATACGTTAGTCACCAGCTCATCTTGACCTACACCATGATCAATCGC